>NZ_JARJHW010000023.1:0-61455 GCF_040560175.1 Streptomyces panacea | reverse complement strand
TTAGGCTGCCCTTTCGTACCGGCCTCGATTCCAGGAGCGCGAACCGTGTTCGACCTCGTACCGGAGCACCCGTTTCCCGATGCCCACCGACCGGACGCGACACCCGCGCCGCACGCACTGCTCGCGCCCGTTCTCGGCCTCCTGGGTACGTGGCACGGCCGGGGACACGGTGGATACCCGACGCTCGAAGGAGACTTCACCTACACACAGGAGATCACCTTCAGTCACGACGGACGCCCCTTTCTCCACTACGAGACCCGGGCCTGGCTGGTCGACGCCGACGACGTACCGCTGCGCCCGTCGGCCCGCGAGAGCGGCTGGTGGCGGCTTCAGCCCGACGGCCGGGTGGAGGCACTGATCACCCAGCCCACCGGCATCGCGGAGATCGCGGTGGGCCACGCGGCCGGGAACACCGTCGACCTCGCCACCACCGAGGTGGCCCGCACCCCCACCGCCAAGGAGGTCGACGCCACGCGCCGGCGCTACACGCTGACCGACGACGGGGCGCTCGCATTCGTCCACGACCTCGCGGCGGTGGGCCGGCCACTGCAACACCACCTCTCGGCGCACCTGCGACGCGGCAAGTAGCGATTGACGGGCTTTCCCGACCGGGACGTTTCATGCGCTGCCCGGCGGATTGCCCCCGTTCGTGTGCAACACCCCTGCTTTCCCCTCCGCCGCTGCCGCGCCCACCGGATAGTGAAGGAGCCGGCGGGGCACGGGCTCCGGACGGAAGACCGGAGAGAAAAGGTGAGTGCCATGCGTACCGTTGAGGCGACCGACCGTGTCGAACTCGTCTTCTCCCTGCTCGACGCCGACGGGAACGGCTGTCTGGAGGCCGAGGACTTCGAGCTGTTGGCGAGCCGGGTGTCCGCGGTGGCGCCCGCGTCCGACGATGCCGCCAAGAGCGCGCTGCTCGACTCCTGTCGCCGCTATTGGCGGACCCTGGTCACCGAGTTGGACGCCAACGGTGACGGGCGGGTCAGCCGGGACGAGTTCACCGCCAGCGTGCTGTCGCCGGAGCGGTTCGAGGCGACGATCGACGAGTTCGCCGAAGCGCTCGCCGCGCTCGGCGCCCCGGAGGGCGACGGCCTCGTCACGCGACCCGTCTTCATGGCCCTGATGACGGCCATCGGCTTCGAACGGTCCCGTATCGACGCGCTGTTCGACGCCTTCGGCCCCGTTGACGGTGACCGGATTCCGGAGGCCACCTGGGCGGAGGGAATCAGGGACTACTACCGCCCCGAGAAGGCCGGGATCCCCGGCGACCACCTGACCGGGGCGGGGCTGTGACCGGACGAAGGGCTTGTGCGTGGTGAAGGGGGACACGGGGGCATCGCCCGGCCGGAAGGCCAACGACACCGGCGAGTAAGGTGCGGCGGTACGTACGGAAGGGGCAGGGCGCCTCCGGGTGACCGGTACGACGGGGGAACGATGCGGCGCTGGGTCAAGGTCTCTGTAGTAGCTGCGGCCGTGCTGGGGGTGGGCGGTTATCTGGCCGCCCCCTCCGCGCAGGAGTGGCTGCTGGTCCGTCAGGCGTGCGACGGGGCGCTGCCGCGGGACGCCGTGAAGGGGCTCACGCCGGAGGACGCCGACCTGGAGTCCGCGGAATCGAAGCGTACCGAGGCGCTTGGCTCCTACTCCTGCACACTCACCTTCGAGGGCGAGGGCATCTCCCGGGATCGGACCGTCGCCTTGTCGGCGTACACCCGACGCGACGACCAGGACCGGGCGTTCATGGCGATCTTCCCCCAGGAGGGGTTCGACAGCCAGGCGGCGCTGCCCGGAGATCTGCCCGGTTTCATCGACCAGTACGACGCCATCCGCTTCGTCGTGCCGTGCCCGGATCTCGGCAAGGACGGTCAGGGTCGAGGGCGCAAGCTGATGGTGCGGGCCTCCCTGGGGCGGGAGATTCCCACCGAGGCGCCGGGGGCCGCGTACCGTACCGCCGTGGCGTTCGCCAACTCGGCCTCGGACAAGGTCGGTTGCGGCGCCGAGACGATCGAGCCACCGAAGAAGGACCTTCCGCTGACCGGCGCGGCGGACGATCTGCCGACTGTCCCGGTGGCCGAGGCGGCGGACACGGCCTGCGCCTGGGTGTCCCGGGCCGGACTGCCGGAGAGCGGCGACTGGCGGATCGGGGTGGGCGCGAACAGCGCTGCCCCGACCGGGCGTTGCGAGCTCACGTCCGGGAATGACGACGGATCGCCGAGGGACGGCTCGGTGCTCACCTTCGTGTCCTGGTACGGCGACTGGAGCAGTCGGCTCACGGCGTACGACAACGACGGCAGGCCCCGGCCGGGTACCGCGAGCGCCCGCTGCGACGGCGAGGCCGCCAACTACGCCTTCGCCGGCTCCCCTGACATTCCCGGGGTCGGCGCGGCGGCCAAGGAGCGGATGTTCGAGGAGTTCACGCGGGACGAGGTCCGCCGACGTGGCTGCTCGGACCTCCGGTTCCACTCCTGACGCCACGGCACGTCACGGCACGCCATGGCACGGCACGGCACGGCACGCCCACGCCGTCGTGTCGGCGGCGCTACCTGAGCCACAGTCCCCGGACATAGAAGTCGTCCATCAACTGCCGCATGGCGGCGGCTCGCCGGTCCGGTATGCGGCGCTGCTCCGCCCATCTGTCCAGCACGGTGAACAGCTGCTCCCGGCCGTCCATCAGATCGCCCCGCACGGGGCCGGCGACGGGCCGGGCCGCTATGTCGCCGACCGGGAGGCGGGTCTCGAGCTGCTTGCCGGCCGGACGGAAGGTGCCCCGGCTGTGCGCGCGCACGGACCGGTCGAAGGCGTCGAGGTCGGAGATCGTGCCGTCCCTGGTGTAAGTGGCGCGGTGTTGCATCAAGGTGCCCACACGGCCCGCCAGTTCCCGGAGATCGATGTCCGGCCAGGCCGTCGGATCCGATCCGCCGTCTACCCGGGTGGGGCGGAAGTCGGGGTCACCGCCCTCATCGGTCAACCGCTCCAGGTAGGAGGCCAGATTGGCGCGTTCGGCGTCGTAGAGAACGGCGAACGCCTCGGGGTCCTCGGCGAGTTCGGCCACCAGGGTCCTCATGTCCGTGTCCGCGTCGATGCCCTTGTACTCGAATCTGGCGTGGACCTCGCCGGGCGCGAGGAAGCGGCCGAATTCCGTAAAGCCGCTCTCGTCGGGCAGCGACTCGGTGGGCAGGGCCACGGGGCTGATCGTGTCATTCCCGCCGAAGCCGTCGTCCCGTCCGGCGTCCACCACGTACTCGGCCAGCATCCGCGCCACACCCGGCGCCAGCCCGGCCGGGATCTCCCCGCCGCTCAGGGCTGCCGCCACCGCGTACGCGCTACGGGCCTGCGCCGCGGTGTGCGGCTTTCCGGGGCCCGTGGCGCGGGTGCCCGCGTCCACGACGCGACCCAGTACGCGGGCCCCGTCGCCGCACACCGCGCTGTGCGCCAGAAGACGCGTCGCGGACGAGAACCCGTCGAGATCGTCCCCGGGATCCAGGGCCTTCGTGGCCGCCGCGGGGTCGTCGGCGAGCGCCCGGACCGACGCGGGCACCTCATGGCACTTCTCGTCGTCCTCGTCACCGGTGACGGCCACCGCGACGACGACCCCGGCCACCAGGACCACGAACGCCGTTCCCAGCACGAGGAGTTGATACTTCCCCACTCGGCGCATCCGGCCACGGAGCCCCGGCGGCGTGGCCGAACTCTCCATGTCGCCGCCGCCGTTGCCGTCGCTTCCCCCGATGCCCCCGATACGCATCCGGCAAGACTAGGCGGTGGCTGCCGTACGTCGCGGACCGGGCGTCACAGCAGGAGCGTGCCCGCGACGGACGCGGCCACACCCAGCAGCAGGCACAGGGAGACGAAGACGAGGTCCAGGACGTTGGAGCGCCGGCCGGCGGCAAGGTCCAGGGTGAAGGCCTCGGGGTCGTCGGGTGCGTAGTGGACGGTGACTTCCTGGCCGTACGCGGTGGCCGGATCGTCCCGCTCGACGCGGAAACGAGCGGTGACAACCGTTTCCTCACGCGTGGCAAAGGTGATCACCGCCGTGTGGCTGGTCCAGGAACCCTCCCCGTCCTCGTGGTCGGTCGTGAGAACGGCCACCACCCGGCCCGGAACGGCGACGGCGGCGTCCCGCCTCGCGGCGTCGCGGCGCGCCAGGCGGAGATCGTGGCGCAGGACGAACGCCATGACGACGGTCAGCGGCACGCCCACGCCGAGGAGGGCCCACGGGTAGCCGTGCCTGATCGAGATGTCGGCGACCAGTCCGGCGTACAGCAGGAAGACGAGGAAGTGCGGCAGGGCCAGGCCGCGCCGGTCGTCCGCCAGGTCGTACGTGATCTTGAAATGGCGCGGGTCGCCGGGCTCGTGGAGCACGGCCAGCTCGCGGCCCACCCACACCGTGTCCAGCCGGATGCCGCTGTCCCCGGCCACGTAGGGCAGGACGTGCTCCTGTCCGGTGGCGGGGTCGGGGAAGGCGATCGTCACGGGTATCCCGGCCCGGCCGTCGCCACCGTGCCGCGGGGGCCGCACCTCGGCTATCCGCCCCGGGACCCGCACCACCCGCTGCGCCCAGGTGGCACCGGCGAGCGACCTTCCGTAACCGATCAGCGCCAGTACGCCGCATCCCGCGCACCACAGCAGCAGCACTCCGTGCCAGCCCATGCCCGCCCCCCTGTCGTCGCCCCGCCCCGACCGCGCACGACCCGGTGCCGTCCGGACGGCGCTTGGAGTGTCCCAGCCGCCCCACCCGCCCGACGGCGATCCGCGATCCGCGATCCGCGATCATCGTGCCGCAGGGGGCGGGCGAACGACAGGGCGATTCCTGCCTGCCGGTCCCCCCGGCGTACCCGGCCGGATTCAAGGCGAACCCCGGAGGGTAGAAATGAGGTGTTTTGTGAGTCCACGAGGTCACCGAGGCGTCGGTCCGGCGCCAAGGCCGCCCGTCGAGGTACGTACACCTGCCCCGGGGGGTGCCCCGCGCGAGGCAGGGAGGTGTCAGCGACATGACCGGGACGCAGTTCGGAATCTTCACCGTGGGTGACGTGACCCCCGACCCGACCACAGGCAGTACTCCTACCGAGGCGGCACGTATCCGGGCCACCGTGACCGTGGCCCGTAAGGCGGAGGAGGTCGGCCTCGACGTCTTCGCCACGGGTGAGCACCACAACCCGCCCTTCGTGCCCTCCTCCCCCACCACCCTGCTCGGCTACATCGCCGGGCAGACCGAGCGGATCATCCTGTCGACGTCGACCACGCTGATCACCACGAACGACCCCGTCAAGATCGCCGAGGACTTCAGCGTCCTCCAGCACCTGTCCGGCGGCCGGACGGACGTGATGCTGGGACGCGGGAACACCGGGCCGGTCTATCCGTGGTTCGGCCAGGACATCCGTCAGGCCATCCCCCTGACCGTCGAGCACTACGACCTGCTGCGCCGGCTGTGGCGCGAGGAGGTGGTCGACTGGGAGGGCAAGCTGCGCTCGCCCCTCCAGGGCTTCACCCTCGCGCCCCGCCCGCTGGACGGCATCCCGCCGTTCGTGTGGCACGGCTCCATCCGTACCCCCGAGATCGCGGAACTGGCCGCCTATTACGGAGACGGATTCTTCGCCAACCACATCTTCTGGCCCGCGTCACACACGCGGAAGATGGTGGAGACGTACCGGCAGCGCTTCGCGCACTACGGGCACGGCACACCGGAGTCCGCCATTGTCGGTCTGGGCGGACAGATCTTCATGCGTCCCAACAGCCAGGACGCGGTACGGGAGTTCCGGCCGTACTTCGACAACGCGCCCGTGTACGGGCACGGGCCGTCCCTGGAGGAGTTCACCTCGCTCACGCCCCTGACCGTCGGCTCCCCGCAGCAGGTGATCGACAAGACGCTGGGCTTCCGTGAGTACGCGGGCGACTACCAGCGCCAGTTGTTCCTCCTCGACCACGCGGGACTGCCGCTCAAGACGGTGCTGGAGCAGTTGGACCTCCTGGGCGAAGAGGTGGTGCCGGTCCTCCGCAAGGAGTTCGCCATCGGCAGGTCCGCCGACGCGCCGGCGGCCCCCACTCATCAGTCGCTGCTGCGGCAGCGCGACGAGAGGAACGCGAAGGACGCCAAGGCCGCGAAGGACGCGACGCCGGAGCCGTAACCCACCTGCCCCTGAACGGAGTCGGAGGTCGGATGACGTGACGACCAAACTCGCGATCATCACCGGCGGACTGCGCGAACCCTCCTCGACGCGCATGCTCGCCAACCGCCTGGAGGCGGCCGTACGTACACAACTCACCGCCGCCGGCACCACGGTGGAGTCCTCGTTCGTCGAACTGCGGCCCCTGGGGCACGCCATCATCGACGCCATGTTCAGCGGCTTCCCGGCCGCGCCGCTGGAGAAGGCGTTCGGCACGGTCGCGGACGCCGACGGGGTCATCGCGGTCACCCCCGCGTTCAACGCTTCCTTCAGCGGTCTGTTCAAGTCTTTCTTCGACGTACTCCCGGAGGAGACGCTGTCGGACATGCCCGTGCTCATGGGCGCGACGGGCGGCACCGAACGGCACTCGCTCGTCCTCGAACACGCGATGCGGCCGATGTTCTCGTATCTGCACGCCATCGTGTCGTCGCGGGGCGTGTACGCCGCCACCGACGACTTCGGCTCCCAGTCGGACGGGGCGGCGGTCCTGCGCGACCGCGTCACGGCCGCCGCGGCCGACTACGCCCGCCTGGTCCAGGGATGCGGGCCCCACCGCCGGCGCGACACCTTCGGCGAGGGCGCCACCGCCATGGAACAACTCCTGGGCCGCGACCGGTCCTGACGCGCTCCGAGGGATCGGCGGGCCGTCACTGTGCCTCGTCGAACCGGGCGAACATGTCGAGCAGCGGCTGGGGCGCGCTCGCGTCGAAAATGGCCTCCAGGCCCTGGGCGGACTGCTGGGCCGTCTCCTCGGAGCGAGGGAAGAGGGTCTTCTCGTACGCCGTCAGCGCCGCCTCGGTGTCGCCGGGATGCCCGGCCAGGCAGCGGCCGAGGTCCGCGCCGTCGATCAGGGCGAGGTTGGCCCCCTCTCCGGCGAAGGGCGACATCAGGTGGGCCGCGTCACCGAGGAGTGTCGTCCCCGGGACCCGGGGCCAGCGGTGGCCGATGGGCAGGGCGTGGATGTGGCGGGGCACGAGCGGGCCGTCCGCCTCGGTGATGAGATCACGCAAGGCGGGGGCCCAGCCGTCGAAGTGCTTCAGCAGATCCCTCTTCGCCGCGTCGGTGTCCGTGCCGGTGCCCGTGCCCGTGCCCGTGAAGTCCAGTGTCCCCAGCCACTTCTCGTCCGCGCGCAGCGCCACATAGAGGTGCAGACTGCCGTCCGTCTCGCGGTGGGCGAGGAAGCCCTTCTCGTCGCCGAGAGCGAAGCACATGCCGTCGCCGATCAGTTCCGCGCTGTCGGGGTGGCGCTTCTCCGCGTCGAGCAGGTCGAGTTCGACGAAGGAGATGCCGGTATAGGCGGGCGTCCGCGCGGAGACCAGAGGCCGAACGCGGGACCAGGCACCGTCGGCGCCGATGAGCAGGTCCGTGGTGAACACCTCGCCGTCGGCCCGCGTGACCTCGTGCCTGCCGTCATCCAGCGCGCGGCAGGAGACCGCTCTGGCGTTCCAGCGGACTGTGCCCTCCGGCAGTGAGGAGACCAGCAGGTCGCGCAGGTCGCCGCGGTCGATCTCGGGGCGCCCTCCCGTACCGTCGTCCTTCTCTTCGCGCAGGACGTGCGCGTGCTTGTCGAGGACCCTCATCGCCTGGCCGCCGGGGTGGACCCTGGCCAGGAACTCCTCGTACAACCGGGCCTCGCGCAGCGCGGCCTGGCCCGTCTCCTCGTGGATGTCGAGCATGCCGCCCTGCGTCCGCGCGTCCGGGGACGCCTCCAGGTCGAAGACCGTGGCGTCGATGCCGTGGACATGAAGGACTCGGGCCAGGGTCAGGCCGCCGAGACCGCCGCCGATGATGGCGATCGGGTAATGGCTGGTGGTCATGGGGCTGCTCCTTCTTCGGAGGTGCGAGTACGGGGCGGGCGCTGCCGACGGGGCCGCCGGGGGCCGGGGTCAGGGCTCCCGAGGCGTGGTCAGCGCCCCGTTGACGACCGTGTGGAACATCCAGCTCAGACGTTGCTGCGGAGTGCCCGACACCAGGTCGTCGGCGAGCGCGGCGATACGGGGGTGGGTGTCGGCCGACACCTCGCGCAGGTTCCGCGCGAGTGCGTTGTGGTCGTCCTTCGCGTGGGTGTCCTCGGCGCGGGTGGACTGCTCGGCGGCCGTGGCGGTGGCGACCTGGAGCAGCACGTCCACTCCCCACGCGGCCTGGCCGCCGGGGACGCCGCCCTCGTCCAGCAGGGCGAGAACCGCCTCGACCAGCGCCAGATAGTTCGCGCCGGAGGGGCGGGCGACGAGCGCGGAGTGCGCGAGGGTCGGATGCTCGAACAGCACGCGCGTATACGAGATGAGGACCGAGGCAAGGCGTTCGCGCCAGTCCCCTCGCGCCGTCACGGGGCGCAGATCGACGGCGCCCAGGAACTCCTCCAGAATCGCGGCGTGCAGCTCGGCCGTACTGGCGACGTAGACGTACAGCGACGCGGGCCCGGTGTCCAACTCCTTCGCGAGACGGCGCATGGTGACGCGCTGAAGGCCCTCCGTCCGCATGATCCGTACGGCTTCGGTGACTATGCCCTGCCGGCTGAGCGCGGGCTTGGCCGGACGCTCCCGGCGGCTTTTGGGGGCGGGGGAACCAGGTGTCATACCGGCAAGCGTAACGAACATGTTCGCTACGAACAAGTTCGTTCAGCCCGTAGGGACACCCCCACCCAGGACCTTGGCCGTGAAGGCCGCCAGCTGTGCCCGCATCTGTTCACGCGGCACGCCCCGCTGACCGGCGAGGTACTCGACCAGGTCGGCGCGGACGGCGGCGAGCAGCGCGTGGGCGGTGAAGTCGCTGTCCGTGAGACCCGGGATCTGCTCAAGCACCGCCCGAAGGGTGCCGTGCCACCGCTGATAGTGCTCAGCCTGGTACGGGCTGTCGCCCCCGATCCCCTCCAAGGCGAGGGCGAGGTGGCGATTGTCGAGCTTGAAGCACAGGGCGGCGTCGAGCAGGGCGGGTACGCGCAGGAGCGGCGGGGCGCCGGGCCCCAGCGGCGGCGGGCCCTCCTCGATGGCGCGCGCGACCGGTTCGAGCCGCGCCCCGTACAGCGCGTGGATCAGGCCGGTGCGATCGCCGAAAGCACGGAAGAGCGTCGCCTTGCCGACACCGGCCGCCGCCGCGATGTCGGCCATCGTGACCGACTCGGGGCTCTCGCAGTGCGCGAAGAGGTCGTCGGCCGCCACGAGGACGGCGGCCCGGTTGCGGGCCGCGTCCTTGCGCGGCTTGCGCTCGGGGGCCGACTCGGGCACCGGCTCCGGCACTGGCACTGGCACTGGCATGAGGTTCCTCCCGTTGGTTGCAAAGCGGACCCAGGGTCCGTATCGTTCGACAGGAAGCGGACCCTCGGTCCGTATCGTACTGAACGGAGTTCCCCGTGCCCACAGACACGGCACCGACACCACCATCGACACCGGCGGACCTGTACCGCCACGGCCTACGACTGCTGGTGGACAAGAACATCCCCGGCTGGGTCGACCTCTGGGACGCCGACGGAGTGCTCGAATTCCCGTTCGCCCCCGACGGCTGGCCGAAGCGCCTGGACGGCAAGACCGCGATCGGCGACTACATGCGCGGCTACCCCGACCACATCGACCTCCACGACTTCCCCGACGTGGAGATCCACCGGACCACCGTCGCGGAGACGATCGTGGTCGAGATGCGCGGGGTGGGCCGGCTGGTGGAGAGCGGCAAGCCGTTCGACATGAGCTACATCGCCGTGGTGACCGTCAAGGACGGCCTCATCACCCACTACCGCGACTACTGGAACCCGCTCGCGGTCCAGGACCCCTCGGTCGACTTCACAGGGAAGAACTGATGAGCACTTCCGGAGAGACGACTCCCGGCAGGACCCTGGTCATCGGCGCCACCGGCACCACCGGCAGCCGCGTCGCCGCCCAACTCGCCGCGGGCGGGCACCGCGTGAAGGCCGCGAGCCGACGCGCCACCGCCGTGGACGGCGCCGAGGCCGTTCGCTTCGACTGGAACGACCCCGCGACGTTCGACGAAGCCCTCAGCGGCACCGACCGGGTCTATCTCATACCGCCGCTCGGCTCGCTGGAGCCGGCCGCCGTCATGCTGCCCTTCCTCAAGCGGGCCCGTGAGGCCGGCGTGCGCCGCGCCGTACTGCTCAGCTCGTCGGCGATCCCCTCGGGCGGCCCGTACACCGGGCAGATCCACCAGGCGCTGCCCGGCCTGTTCGACGAATGGGCAGTACTGCGGCCCTCGTGGTTCATGCAGAACTTCGCCGGAGACCACCCGCACGCGCAGAGCATCCGAGCCGACGGGACCGTCCTGACGGCCACCGGTGAAGGCCGTGTCGGGTTCATCGACGCCGACGACATCGCCCGTGTCGCCGTACACGCGCTGACCGACACCCTGGCCCCGAACGGTGAACTCGTCATCACCGGTCCGCAGGCGCTGAGTTACGGTGAGATCGCCGCCGTACTCGCCGGGGTCACGGGCCGGACCGTCACCCATCAGCAACTGACGTACGAGCAGATGCGCGACCGACTGGCCTCCGCGATGCCCGCCGAGTACGCCGCGATGCTCGCCGGCCTCGACCGGTCCATCGCGGAGGGGGCCGAGGACCGCACCACCGACACGGTGCGGCGCCTCACCGGCCGCCCGCCCGGGACCTTCCGCGCCTTCGCGGAACGGGAGTTGGCCTGAGCGATCCCGTTTTCGATCCCGCCCTACCGTTCGGCGCGGCGTTCGGTGTGGGCGGAGCGCACGGTCGGCCAGTTCTCGGGCGGTACGGCTTCCCGCGTCAGGCCGGTGAGGACGGCTCGTACGACGCGCTCCGCCTCGCGGGCGACGGCCTGCCGCTCGTCGAGCCGGGCCAGCCCGTCGACGAGCAGCGTCGCGAGTCCGTGGATGGCGGCCCAGACGACGAAGTCGGCTCCGGGACGGGCGGCCTCCGGCAGTCCGCCGGCCGCGACGAGCCGGTCGAGTTCGGCGTCGAGGAGGTCGTGCGGGTGGGGCGTGACCCCGGACGCGGAATCGGAATCGGAGCCGCGATCGGTATCGGGGTCGGCGGCCCCGGCGCCGAAGGCCAGCCGGGCGACCGAGGGATCCTCCACGGCCCACTGAACGTAGGTGCGGCCGATGGCGACGAGGCGCCGCTGGTGATCGGTGTCCGCCTCCGGGTCGGCGGTGCGGCCGACGGCCCGGCTCAGGCGTTCGCCCAGCCGGGCGAGAACGCGCCGCCTCAGCGCGCGCACCAGTGCGTCGCGTGAGGCGAAGTGGTGGTACGCGGCACTCGAACTGACGCCGACCCGCGCCGACGCCTCGCGCAGCGACCAGCCGTCGACGCCGCGTTCGCGGACCAGCGCCTCCGCGGCGTCCAGCAGCGCGTTCCGCAGTTCACCGTGGTGGTAGTGCTGTCTTGCCATCCCTCGATCCTAGCCCCCATCTGAGCAACGATCAGATCGATGTTACATTCGAGGCACACCATCTGAACGCTGATTAGATTGGAGTGCGGCCATGTGCGCCTCAGAACTTTCGGTGAGTGCGGGCAGCATCGAGCCGAAGGGCTTACCCGACGCGAGTGGAGCGCCGGCGCCTATCGTGAGCGGTGAGCCGGTCCAGGTCTCGGAGGGCGTCTTCGTGATCCCCGACCGGCGCGTGGACCTCGTACCGAACGTCGGCATCGTCGTGGGTGCGAAGGCCGCGCTGGTCATCGACACCGGCATGGGCCCCCGCAACGGCGCCCACGTCCTGGAGCAGGCCCGGCGCCTGGCCGGCGACCTGCCGCTCTACCTGACGATCACGCACTTCCACCCCGAACACGGCTTCGGCGCCCAGGCGTTCAAGGGCGCGGCCACGATCGTCTACAACCGCGGGCAGCGCGACGAGCTGCACCGCAAGGGCTCCGCGTACATCGACATGTTCAAGGATCTGAGCCCCGCCATCGCGGCGGAGCTCGACGGAGTCGAGCTGGTCGACCCCGATCTCGTGTACGACGGCCGGGCCGAGATCGACCTCGGCGGCCGTACGGCCGTGCTGCGCACCGTCGGCCCGGCGCACACCGCCTCCGACCAGACCGTGCTCATCGACGACCGGGTGCTGTTCGGCGGGGACCTGTTCGAGACCCGCATCTTCCCGATCACGCCGTACTTCCCGCCGTACGACGTCGATGTCGACGGCCCGCGCTGGATCACCGTGCTCGATCAACTCATCGCCCTCGAAGCGGAGATCGTCGTCCCCGGGCACGGCGAGGTGGCGGACACCTCGCTGATCCGCCACGTACGCGACTATCTGGCCTACGTCCGCGACGAGGTCGAGCGCCTGCGCACCGGCGGCGCGTCCGCCGACGAGGCGGCGGCCACGATCGAGAAGGCCGCGCGTGCCCGCTGGAGCACCTGGGAGCGGCCTGAGTGGATCAGCCTCGCCGTCCAGGCGTTCTACGCGGCCGGCTCCACGAGCTGAGGATCCGCCCCACGGACACCGGCCCGCCACGTGATCCATGGCCCGGACGTCCGCCCTCCGGAAAGGTCCGGGTCCGCCCGTCAGGTGACGGACGGACCCGGACCTTTCAGCCGGCCTTCAAGCCGACCTTCAGCCGGCCTTCGGCAGGCCCTCCGTCAGACGCGGTCGGCCGCGATCAGGAGGTACTGGAAAGAGCCGTCCTTGTACGAGTTGATGAACGCCTCCTCGATACCGGTGACCAGCGAAGACGTGGCCCGCAGCTCCCAGTAGGGCAGAGTCTCGGGGGTCAGGTCGATGATGGCCTGCGGTACGAGACGGTTGTCGGCCATGGCCTTCAGATACTCCCGGCGGGAGTGGATGTTGCACTCGAAGTGCGCGTTGATCTGGGAGACCCACTTCGAGGGCTGGCCGTAACGCGGATTCCAGCAGCCGGTGATGGTCACGTAGCGGCCGCCGACCTTGAGGACGCGGGAGTGCTCGGCGAAGAGGTCGTCCAGGTCGACGTACATACTCGACTCGTTGTTCCACGAGCCCGCGGCCTGCCCCGTCTCGAAGGGCGTGTCGAGCATGTTGCACACGCGGGCCTGGACGTGGTCCGCGATGCCGAGTTCCCCCGCACGCCGGTTGGCGAACTCGGCCTGCTTGGCCGACAGGGTGACGCCCTCGACCTTGCCGCCGAATCGCTGATGGGCCATCACCATCGAGCCGCCCCGGCCGCAGCCGGCGTCCACGAGGGTGTCGTCGCGCCCGATGGAGCCGAGGTGGTCCAGGAGGACCTCGGCCTGGGCCGACTCCAGCCGGTGCAGCTCGGCGATCAGCCTCTTCTCGTACCGGCTGTCGCCGGAGTCCCCGAGGGCGGCGTGGTCGATGTCGCCGATGCCGTAGTGGTGGTGGTAGAGCCCGTCGACGTCGCCGAGACGGAGATTCACGGGCCGGGCCTCACCGTCCCAGTAGCGGGCGATGTCGCCCTGGTAGGGCGACGCAGGGGCGGGGATGTACACGGACGTGCCGGTGCTGAGCTGGGTGCTGGTCACAGTGAAGTGCGCTCCTTACCAGAAATCGGGCAGGCTGTATCGGTAGGTGTTGGTCTGGTGCCAGTAGTGGTTGCCGTCGACCCACACGGCCACTCCCCGGAGGAAACGCAGCACGCTCGGGACGGGGCAGGTGGCCGCCAGGGCGGCGGCTTCGGCTTCGAAGTCGTGCATGAGGTCGTTGTGGACCCCGACCGCCTTCAGATAGGCGTCCCGGTCGGAGACGCCCGCCCGTTCGGCGATCACCACGGGCAGGTTCAGGTGCCGTCCGGGGCTGTTGAGCTCCTTCGTGTACGAATACAGGTCGTTCACGATGGTGGTGGCGTTGCCGGCGAGCGCGATGACCCGCTGCATCGCGGGCTGGGCGTGCAGATCGGCGGGCAGTTCGTAACCGCCGACGGTGTCGGTGATCGTGGGGCAGGGGCGGAAGTTGTTGAACTGGCGCATCGCCAGGTACTCCCACACCTCGGGAACGTGATCCGTCTCGGCCCATGCCGCCTCGGCGAGGTAGCCCAGGTGCAGACGGGCCATGTCGTGCCGGTACCGGTCGGCCTGCGAGGGAGTGGACTGCCGGCAGAAGTACTCCATGGCGGAGCGGTAGGCCCGCCGGGGCCCGTCGGACCCGAGGGACTCCTCCCACTGCGGCTCGTACTCCCTCGTCGTGTGCAGCGGGTCCAGAGCCGTGTGTGCCAGCAGGAGACGGCCGCCGAGGCCGACGGGTGAGCCGCCGTGATCCTCGCAGTAGCAGTCGTCGACCGCGTTCTCGGCGACCATCAGCCGGGTGGCGATCATCAGGTGGTCGACGGTAGGGGCATCCGGATGGCAAGCGACCATGTAGCGGCCGACGGAGAAACCGTCGAACTGGTCCTGCCACTCCGGTGGGAACGCCTGGACCTCGTCCACCGCCCACGTTCTGATCCTGCGTCCGACCTCCTCCACCCGCTCCGGGTCGGGCTCCGGCACCGGGTGGTGATAGAGGCCCGGGATCGGTCTGCCCTCCACCGGGCTCTCGGGCCCCGGAGGATCCGGGAGAGCCGTGGCTTCCGGGAGAGGTGGAGGTTGCGCGGGTCGGCCCAGATGCAGACCCGCCGTGCCCAGACCACTGGGGCCGCCCAGGATCCGTTCCAGGGCCGGGCTCGGTTGCCTCACCGCGGCGGCGGACGGACTCGGCGGCAGAGGGGAAGGCCCGGGATCGGGCATCCGTAACTCCTTGGTGAGGTGGGTGGGCTGCCCCGCAGCTCGGGCGTGCTCGCCCGGCCCGCGGGGGTCGTTAAGGTCACGACGGGCGGGAGCGCGAGGGGCGATGGGCGATGGGCGAGGCGTGACGGGCCGTCGGCGCCATCGGCGCCGTCGGCGCTAGGACCGTGTGCGGGCGATCTGCACGTTCTCCAGCACGCCGAGCGCGTCGGGCACCAGGATGGCGGCGGAGTAGTAGGTGCTGACCAGGTACGAGATGATCGCCTGCTCGCTGATGCCCATGAAGCGGACCGACAGGCCCGGTTCGTACTCGTCCGGCAGACCGGTCTGGCGCAGGCCGACGACGCCCTGGTTGTCCTCGCCGGTGCGCATGGCGATGATCGAGCTGGTGTTCTCCTTGGTGATGGGGATCTTGCCGCAGGGCAGGATCGGTACGCCGCGCCAGGCCGGGACCTGCTGGCCGCCGAGGTCGACATGGTCCGGATAGAGCCCGCGAGCGTTGAGCTCCCGCCCGATCGCCGCGATCGTCTTGGGGTGAGCGAGGAAGACCTTGGTGCCGCGGCGGCGGCAGAGCAGTTCGTCGAGGTCGTCCGGGGTGGGCGGACCGGAGTGCGGCTGGATGCGCTGCTTGAAGTCGGCGTTGTGGAGCAGGCCGAACTCCCGGTTGTTGACCAGCTCGTACTCCTGGCGTTCCCGCAACGCCTCGATGGTGAGGCGGAGTTGCTCCTCGGTCTGGTTCATCGGCCCGTTGTAGAGGTCGGCGACCCTTGTGTGGACGCGCAGAACAGTCTGCGCGACGGAGAGTTCGTACTCGCGCGGCTTCAGTTCGTAGTCCGCGAACGCGCCGGGCAGCGCGGCCTCGCCGGTGTGGCCGGCCGACATCGCGATCTCGGCCTCGCCGTGCCGGTTCTGCCGCTGGAGGGGAATCGAGCTGAACCCCTGGATGTGCGTCCGGAGGCCGGGCGCCGAGGACAGTACGGCGGTGAAGTCGGCGCGGGACAGGGTGAGCAGGGTGCCGTTGGTCTCGGCGGTGGCGGTGTAGTCCCACTTCGCGTCGGTGTCCAGGAGTGTGTTCTCACCGAAGTGGTCGCCGTCGGCGAGGACGGCGACGGCCAGTTCGTCGCCGTACTTGCCGACGGAGGTCTGGTTGACCCGGCCGTGTGCGATGAGGTGGATCCGCTCGGCGGGCGTACCGCGCTCGACCAGTGTCTCGCCGGCGCGGAAGTCGCGCTGGACACACCGGTCGGCGATCGCGCTCAGCACCTCGACGTCCTCGAAGCCGCTCAGCAGGGCCAGTTCGCCCAGCTCGCGGGGGATCACCCGGACGGTGGAGCCGTCCTGGACGAACTCCACGCGCCCGTCGCCGACGGTGTAGGTCAGCCGACGGTTCACCCGGTAGGCAGCGCCCTTGGTCTCGACCCAGGGAAGCGTCCGCAGCAGCCACCGGGAGGTGATCTCCTGCATCTGCGGGGCGGACTTGGTGGTGGTGGCGAGGTTGCGGGCGGCCGCGGTGCCCAGACTGGACTGCGGTGGCGACTCCTGCTGTGCTTCCGGGCTGCTGTCGACGGTCATCGGGGCGGTTTCTCCTTTACGACGGCGGTGATCGGCGGACATACGCGGTAACGCGTGATTCGCGTGGAATCCGTCGAGATCCATGGGAACGCTAACGGCCGCCGCGCCCAACTTGCCGGGAGAGTCCACTGAGTTACCTCGATGCGGCGATCTTGTACCGCATGAGGTTTATCCGGGTGGCCGGTGGTGTTCGAGCGGTGCGATCACCGGTCGCCACCGCACGGGACGGTGACCGGCCCCGCTTGAGCCGGACTTGAGCGCCCCGGTGTCCGATGGGCGCATGGTGACAATCACCAATCGATGGCAGTCCACGGCGACGAGGCGGAAGCGGGCTGGAGCGCACCCCGGGTGCCGCTGCACTCGGCGCGGACGGCCCGCCCCGTGACCCCGGACTGCGGAGAAAGCCCTGGCCCAGGCCGGGGCCGCCCCCTCGGGCGTGGACCTCGTCCTGGTCGCGAGCATGTCGCAGCTCGTACGGGCACCACCCACCGCTCGCCTTGCTGCTCGCGCCGGCACTCGGCGCGCCGGGCGCCGCGGCGGTGAATGTCTCCGGGGCCCGCGCGGGCTTCTGCCACGCCCTGGCGCTCGCCTCGGACGCCGTACGGGCGGGCAGTGCCCGGCATGTGCTCGTGGTGGGCGCCGAGCGCGACGGACATCGTGGATCCGGGGGACCACTCGATCTCGGTGCTGCTCGCGGACGGGGCGGGCGCGATCGGCCGAACAGCGCCCGCTGGCGAGGCTGTTCGACCGACCAGAGGCGCCGACAAGTTCGCGTCGAGCGGCTTCGGGCTGACGCCGGGCGGTCTTCGGGTGGCCGCCCGGGGCGCTGGTGGAGCTGGAGTGTGCGGTACGGGACCGACCGTCATCAGGCGGGTGACCACACGATCCTGGTCGCCGAGGTGCGAGGAGTACGGCTCGAAGAGGGCTCATGGCTGACGGCAGGTCAGTTGTGGGCCGCTCGCGCCCCGTTCCGTACCAGGTCGCGGACACCCCCTGGTACCGGCCATGGCGCTGTGCTAGAAATCCTGCCGTGACCAGCGATCAGTATCTCGTGGAGTGTCTCCACATCGATCTCTGCCGTGTGACCAGCTGCTCCTGTTGAGCCTGGCCCGGCGGCGCTGAGCGCTTCCCGAACCGTGCGGCCCCGTCCGCGCGCGTCGGCACGGATTGATTCTTTCCGCGCATGACGTGCGGGCCCCGCACCTCGCACCTTCTCGGTGGCATCTCCCTTTCCCGCAGGCACCGTTCATGCCCTGCGGGAAGGCCCGCTGTCTCCCTGTCCGCCCTCCCGGGCGCGAACTTCCGCCTCGCCTCGCCCATTCGACGGAGTCCGCCATGACCACATCCACCGCCACGGCCAAGGAGCCGCCGGGCCCGGCGCTCCCCACCGGGACCGCCCCCGCGCCGCGCCGCTCGCCGGAAAGGGCCGCGCGGCTGCGAAGGGTGGGGCTCCGGCTGATCGCCCTGGCCGTCCTGCTCGCGCTCTGGCAGGTCGTGACCGCCCTGCGGTTGTGGTCACCGTTGCTGGTACCACCGCCCTCGGCCGTCTGGGACGCGCTCGTCACGACGTCCGGCACCCACGACGGCGTACGCGGCTACCAGGGTCACACCCTGATCGAGCATGTGGGCATCAGCCTGCGCAGGATCGGGATCGGAGCGGGCGCCGGCGTCCTGGCCGGGCTCGTCGCCGGGGTGCTGATGGGCACGCTGCCGTGGGTGCGGGTCGTGTTCGAACCGGCGGTCGCCTTCCTCCGTACCCTGCCGCCGCTCGCCTACTTCAGCCTGCTGATCATCTGGTTCGGTATCGACGAGGCCCCCAAACTGTGGCTGCTGGCCATCGCCGCCATGCCGCCCGTGGCCGTGGCCACCGCGTCCGCCGTCGCCTCCGCGCCCGCCTCGCTGGTGGAGGCCGCGCGGGCCATCGGGGCACGCCGCTCGCAGGTGGTCGCCTCCGTCGTCCTGCCGTCGGCGCTGCCGGAGATCCTGGTCGGCGTACGGCTGGCGTTCGGGATCGCGTACTCCTCGGTCGTCGCCGCCGAGACCGTCAACGGGCTGCCGGGCATCGGCGGGATGATCCGCGACGCCCAGCGCTACAACCAGTCCGACGTGGTGATCCTCGGCCTCTTCGCGATCGGTGTCTCGGGCCTGCTGATCGACGGCCTGCTGAGGAGCGCGGAGAACCGGCTCGCGCCCTGGCGCCGACTGTCCTGACGCCGAGCACCCTCGCCCCGCACCCTCCCTGCTGTATCCCTCTCCCCTCCGCCCATCGAATGAAGGACTACGCCATGCCCGGAACACGCGGTCCGCGCCGCACCACCACGCTCGTCGCGGCTCTGGGAGCGCTGATCGCCGTCACCGCCTGCGGTACCGGCGACGCCGGGGGCGGCGATTCCGAGGGCGGCGGCAAGACGATCCGGATCGCCTACCAGGCCTTCCCCAGCGGCGACTTGATCGTGAAGGAGAACGGCTGGCTGGAGAAGGCGCTGCCCGACCACACCATCAAGTGGATCAAGTTCGACTCCGGCGCGACCATCAACACCGCTTTCGTCTCGGGCTCGGTGGATCTGGCCGCGATCGGCTCCAGCCCGGTGGCACGGGGTCTGTCCGAGCCGCTGAACATTCCGTACCAGGTCACCTGGGTGCTGGATGTCGCGGGCGACAACGAGGCGCTCGTCGCCCGTGACGGTTCGGGCGTCAAGGACGTCAAGGATCTGGCGGGCCGTAAGGTCGCGACACCGTTCAGCTCCACCTCGCACTACAGCCTGCTCGCCGCACTCGACGGCGCGGGCGTGGACGCCTCGAAGGTCAAGCTGCTCGACCTCGAACCGCAGGACATAGTCGCCGCCTGGTCGCGCGGCGACATCGACGCGGCCTATGTCTGGCTCCCCACGCTCGACGAGCTCGGCAAGACCGGGAAGACCCTGATCACCAGCCGTGAGCTGGCGGCGGCCGACAAGCCCACACTCGACCTCGGGGTGGCGTCGACCAGCTTCATCAAGGCCCAGCCCGAAGTGATCACCGCCTGGCGCAAGGCCCAGGCACAGGCGCTGACTGTGATCCATGACGATCCGTCGGCCGCCGCCCTGGCCGTCGGCAAGCAACTCGGTATCAGCTCCGAGGACGCCGCCGCCCAGCTCAAGCAGGGGATCTTCCTCAAGCCGGCCGAACAGGCCGACGACAAGTGGCTCGGCCGGCCGGGCCAGGTCGGCGGCCTGGCCCAGAACCTGCACAGCGCGGCGGAGTTCCTGGCCGGACAGAAGCAGATACCGGCCGCCCCGGAACTGTCGGAGCTGGAGAAGGCCGTGTACGTGGAAGGGCTCAGCGATGCCGTCACCGAGTGAGCACCCCGACGGCGCGGTCCGGCAGGACGACGAGACGACCCGCCCCGCGGGCGGCACGGCGGCCGTCGCACCCCCCGCCGTGACCGTACGCGAAGTCCATCACCGGTACGGGCGCGGCGCTGACGCCGTCACCGCGCTCGGCCCGCTGTCGCTGGACATCCCGGCCGGCGAGTTCCTGGTACTCGTCGGCCCGTCCGGGTGCGGGAAGACCACGTTGCTCCGGCTGATCGCCGGCTTCGAACACGCCTCGTCGGGCGAGGTCGCCGTACACGGCCGCCCACCGGAGCCGGGGCGCCAGGCGGGGGTCGTCTTCCAGCAGCCACGGCTGTTCCCCTGGCACACCGTCGGGGACAACATCTCCTTGGCCCTGCGCTACGCCGGGGTCCCCCGGGCCGAACGCCCGGCTCGCGTCGAGGAGTTGCTGGAACGGGTGGGGCTGGCCGGCACCGCGCGCCGCAGGACCTGGCAGATATCGGGCGGCCAGCAGCAGCGGGTGGCCATCGCCAGGGCGTTGGCCGGCGGCAAGGATCTGCTGCTGCTGGACGAGCCGTTCGCGGCGCTGGACGCGCTCACCCGCGAGCGGCTCCAGGAGGACCTGCGCACGGTGAGCGCCGAGACCGGGACCACGTCGGTCTTCGTGACGCACAGTGTGGACGAGGCCGTCTTCCTCGGCACCCGGGCGGTCGTGCTGACCGCCCGTCCGGGCACCGTGGCGCTGGACGCCCCCATCGCCCTGCCCCGTAACGGGAGCGCCGACGACCCGGACGAGCTGCGGGGACTGCCCGAGTACGCCGCGCTGCGCGCGGAGATCGGCGCCGCGGTACGGGACGCGGCCCGCTGAGCCCGCCCGCTGAGCCCGCTCTCGGAGCGTATGGGCGGGAACAGCGGGTCCGGGGTCAGGACAGGGGGTCAGGGCAGGGGTCCGGGGTCAGCCTTTCAGGCTGTAGAAGTGGATCGGTGAGTTCGGCAGGAAGCCGATACGCGGGTACACGGGCGACCCGGCGACTGTCGCGTGCAGGGTCGCCCGGGTCAGTCCGGTCGCCCGGGCCCCCTCGTACAGCGCCTTGCGTGTCACCGCCTCGCCGTAGCCCCTGCGCTCCCACCTCGGGTCCGTGGCGACCAGCACGACGAAGAGGCGGCCCTGCGCCTCAACCGTCCCGGCGCAGGTCACCGGGACCCCGTCGCGCATACCGAGGTAGGCGTACACCTCGTTCTTCCACAGCGCGGAGCCGGCCAGTCCGTCGCGGCCGTCCTCCAGGGTGAATCCGTAAGCACGCGAGTTGAGGTCCGCGTAGGCCAGCAACTGTTCGTCGGTGCTCACTCGCGCGAACGTCAGATCGGGGTGGTCCGGCTCGGGGACGGGAAGCAGATCCGCGGCCATGCCGGTGCCGGGGAAGGCGTGTTCGAGGAGGGCTTGGCAGGCCACCGTCTCCAGCGCCGCTCGTGCCCCGTCGTCGAGCAGGTCCTCGAAGACCCACAGAAAGCCCGGATGTTCCTTCGAGCGCATGATGTCCGCCGCCTGGCGCAGCCGTCGCTCGACCAGCTCGGCGTCGGCGCCGACATCGGTCAATGTGACGCAGTTCCAGAACGGGAACCGGCAGTCCGCCCAGCGAACAGCGAGGCCCGGAAGGTCTCGTACATCCGCGCCCGCGTCCCGGTCGAGCACCATGGCGCGCCAGACCGTGGTGAGTTGCTCCATCGATTCGATCGAGTCCGCGAAACCGGTCACCGAAACTCCTCAACTTGTCGCGTCTGCGGCGTGCGTAAGAGCTGCCCGGCTGGACAACGATTCGTGTTCGCCATGGTTGCGCCGGTCAGGGGGCCAGCAGTGACGCGTAGCGGTCGAGGTCGATATTGCCGCCGCTGATGATCACGCCGACCCGCTGCCCGCGCAGTTGGGCGGCCAGGTCGCGGACGGCTGCGAGGCCGAGGCATCCGGTGGGCTCGACCACGATCTTCATGAAGGTCGCGAAGGCCCGCATGGCTTCGACGAGTTCGGCATCACTGACCGAGTGGAAGTCGGCGACCTCACGGCGGATGATGTCGAACGTGTAGGCGCCCAGGTGTTGGGTCTGCACGCCGTCGGCGATGGTCCGCGGGGTGTCGATATGGACGATGGAGCCCTGGCGGACGGACTGCTAGCCCTTGCTGCCGGCTTCGGGTTCGACGCCGTACAGCCGGCAGTTCGGCGACAGGGCCCTCGCCGACAGAGCCGAGCCCGACAGCAGACCGCCACCACCGAGGGGGACGAACAGGGCGTCCAGGTCGCCGACCTCTTCGAACAGTTCCTTGGCCGCGGTGCCCTGGCCCGCGATCACGTGCGGGTGGTCGTAGGGCGGGATCAGCGTCAGACCCCGTTCGGCTGCCAGCGCGCGGCCGATCTCCTCCCGGTCCTCGGTGTAGCGGTCGTACGCGACGACCTCCCCGCCGTACCCCTTGGTCGCGGCCACCTTCGCGGCGGGCGCGTCGTGCGGCATCACGATCGTGGCCGACATGTCCAGCAGTTGGGCGGACAGCGCGACCGCCTGGGCGTGGTTGCCCGAGGAGTAGGCGACCACCCCGGCACGCCGCTGCTCGGGAGTGAACCGCGACAAGGCGTTGAACGCGCCACGGAACTTGAAGGCACCCATGCGCTGGAAGTTCTCGCACTTGAACACCACCTCGGCACCGAGCCGCTCGTCGATGAGGCGTGAGCGCAGCACCGGGGTGCGATGGGCGTACGGCGCGATACGCGCGGCGGCGCCCTGGACGTCGTCGTAGGTCGGCGGCTGAGGCATCTGAAGCTTCCCTTCCTGGGCCCGACTGACATGACACATTCTCTGGACCGGGCCCGGACCTAGGGCGGCCGACGAGCCGCGTAACCGGCCAACGGGGGCCGGCGCCCCTCGGATGGAGCCGACGCCTACCGCGCCCGGCCCGCGAGCGAGCCCGCGCCGAGGGGCAATGGGCGTTGCTATGCCGTATCGCCGGCGCCCGCGACCATGCGGACGAGCGTGTCGATGAGTTCGTCGGCGGTGGTGCGCAATCCGCCTGTGTCCAGGTGCCCACTGAGTTCCATGTCCGCGATGCCATGGGCGCTGGTGAGCAGCAGGGCCCCGTAGAGCCCCGCCTTCCGCTCCCCCACGAGGTCCGCCACGATGGCCAGGAACTCGCGCTGAAAGCGTCCAGCCGCGCGGACGCGGTCCGCGACCGGGTCGGCCGCCGGTCCGCACAGCTGGCGCCGGACGCGATCGAGTCCTTCGCCGAGCTCCTCAGGACGGTGTCCGGGCCGCCTGAACAACATCTGGTAGAGGTGCGGTTGGCCCCGGCCGACGCCGACCAGAGTGCGGAGAGCGCCGCGCAGCTTGCCGGTGGCAGACAGGTCCGGGTCGGCCCGCAGGGCGTGGACCTGGCCGCCGATCCGTTCCCAGCTCTCGGTGGCGACTGCGGTCAGCAGACTGTCCTTGCCTGTGAAGTGCCGGTACGGCGCTCCCCGGCTCACTCCTGCCCGCGCGCCCACCTCGCGCAGGGTGACCGCTTCGGGGCCGCCGAGGTCCAGGAGCTCGGCGGCCGCGTCGAGCAGGGCACGGCGGGTGACGGCGGCGGACTCCGCACGGGTAACCATGACGCCCATCATACAGTTGACGGTGTCATCTGAACTGGTAGCGTAACCAAGGTGACAACGTCATCTGAAACTCAGAAGCTGATCGTCGTAACCGGAGCCTCCACAGGCATGGGCGCGTCAGCCGCCCGCGAACTGGCCCGCCAGGGATTCCACGTCCTGGCCGGCGTACGCCGCGACCGTGACGCCGACGCTCTACGGTCGACCGGCATCGAGCCGGTCATCCTCGACATCACCAGGTCCGAGCAGGTAGAAGCACTCGCCGCGCGGGTCGCCGCCGACCCGCGCGCGCTGCACGCGCTCGTCAACAACGCCGGCATCCAGGTGAACGCCCCGGTCGAAGCCCTGCCGATGGCGGAGTGGCGGCGGGTGTTCGAGGTCAACCTGTTCGGCCACATCGCCGTCACCCAGGCGCTCCTGCCCGCGCTGCTGCGCAGCAAGGGGCGCGTGATCAACATCAGCTCGGTCGGCGGCAAGGTCGCCATGGCCACCTACGGCGCGTACGCCGGCGCGAAGTTCGCCCTGGAGGCGGTGAGCGACTCACTCCGCCGGGAGGTCGCG
Organism: Streptomyces panacea; assembly: GCF_040560175.1. Taxonomy (NCBI): domain Bacteria; kingdom Bacillati; phylum Actinomycetota; class Actinomycetes; order Kitasatosporales; family Streptomycetaceae; genus Streptomyces; species Streptomyces panacea. The sequence goes on along the minus strand of NZ_JARJHW010000023.1, from coordinate 37,589 downwards.
CCACTGGGTGTGCGGGTGGTCGTGGTCGAGCCCGGCGGTGTCCGCACGGAGATGGCCGCCCGCGGGATCGCGACGGCGAACGACCTGGCCACCCGGATGACTCCGCAGCAGGAAGACCGCTACGGCGGCCTGGTCCAGGCGAACAACAGACTGATGGCCTCGGGCACCGCGTCGGGCCTGACGGCCGACGCCGCCGCCCGGGTCATCGCGAAGGCCGTGACGGCCCGCAGACCACGCACCCGCTACACCGCCGGGCGGGACGCCGCCATGATCACCCGCCTGACCCGGATACTGTCCGACCGCGCGCTCGACCGCATCCTCGCGACCAACCTGCGCCGCCACTACCCGAAGGGAATCCCCGCCGTCACACCCCAGGCCATCGGGTGATCCACACCCGGCGTCAGGGCGAGGGGTGGTCGGCCCCCTGCCGGGTTCGAACAACCCTGCGGGCCAGTACACCTAGGCCGTGTCTTCAAAGTAGCGCCGTCCGCCCGCAGGGCGGGGCCCGCGGCGGCTGGTGCGGTGCCTCGCAAGGCGGAGGATCGGCCTCGTACCGGGCGTACTCGGCCGACTCCGACAACGCGGCGAGGTGCCGCGCCAGACGCCGCGGACCAGGCGGGACTTCGAAGACACGACCTAGCGCGCCTCCCGCTCCGCGGCCTCCGCGACGCGCTTGATGTTCGCCAGCCGCCGGTCCCAGTCGGCGGCCAGCGTGGCCATCCATCGCGCCGTCGCGTCCAGCACCGCGGGCCGCACCGCGTAACGCACCTCCCGGCCGACCCTGCGTCCGGAGACCAGCCCGGCGGCGTCCAGGACGGCCAGGTGCTTGACCACCGCCTGCCGCGACACGGGCAGGCCGTCGGCGAGCGTGGTCGCGGTGACCTCGCCCCGGGCGGCGAGCAGGTCGAGCAACTTGCGTCGCGTGGGGTCCGCCAGGGCGACGAAGACGCTGTCGACCACCGCGTCCAGGCCGCGAGGTTCGTCCGTCACGCGGACGGCTGTTCGGCGCGCTTCTTGAACGCGTCGAGCACTTGCGGCCAGCCACCGGTGTTGTCCTTCACCGCCTGGCTGCGCAGCTCCTCGGACCCGGCCAGCACCTCGAATCCGCTCTCGACGACGCGGAGCCGCGTCCTGTCACCTTCCTGGGTGAGCGTGAACTCCACGAGCGTGCTGTTGTTCTCGCGCAGCTCCTGCCCGGGGAACGCGCTCGCCCAGCGGTACGCCAGGTACGTCGGAGGCTCGACCTTCTCCACCCGTACCGGGAAGTCCCCGTACTCGGCGCTCCGCGCGACGTTCACCTCGCCTTCCTTCGCCACGGCTCCGGTCAGGTTCGCCTCGTCGGTCACCCAGAATCCCGGTTCGGACACCAGTGACCAGACCCGCTCCAGGGAGGCTTCGATCGTGATTTCGCGTTCGATTCGGTTCTCGCTCATGAGGGAACTCCTCCATCGCCGCCATTAGGTGCAACTCCAGAGTTGCACATGGCTGACCTCAGACGCAACCCACGGGTTGCACCTCACTCGCGCGGGACCGCGCGGTCCGCGTACGCGCGGCAACGGTTTGGCGGCGCGTACGCGGAGGGCCGTTCACCCGGTCTTGCGTGCCACGCCGCCGAAGAAGCCGATCGTGCCGGATCCCGCCGGCGGCGGGGTGTCCGGACGCCAGAACGGGACTTGGGCCAGGCCGGGCTCGATCAGTTCGAAGCCGTCGAAGAACCGCTCGACCCTGGCGCGGGAACGGAGGTTCAGCGTCGCCGTGGCCTTGGTGTAGACGGCCTGGGCTTCGCTGCGATCGGCGAAGTCACCCGTGGCGTGCGAGAGGACCAGGAAACTGCCGGCCGGCAGCGCGTCGCGAAGAGTCGTGACGACCTGCTCGGGCTTCTCCGCGTCGGTGATGAAGTGGAGCACGGCGACGAGGAGCAGGGCGACCGGCTCGTCGAAGTCGATCACCCGGCGGACGTCGGGGTGGTCCAGGATGGCCGCCGGGTCGCGCAGATCGGCGAGCACGATGCCGGTCTCGCCGGAGCGGTCGAGCAGCGCGTTGGCGTGCGCGTTCACGATCGGGTCGTTGTCGACGTACGCGATACGTACGTCCGGCGCCACTTCCTGGGCGGTCTCGTGCACGTTCGGCGAGGTGGGCAGCCCGGTGCCGACGTCGAGTATCTGCCGGACACCGCTGCCGACCACGTACCGCACGGCGCGCTGCAGGAAGGCCCGGTTGGCCCGTACGCCGATCCGCACCTCGGGCGCCGCGGCGGCCAGTTCGTCGCCGGCCCGCTGGTCCACCTCGTAGTTGTCCTTGCCGTTCAGCAAGTAGTCGTAGATCCGCGCGGGATGGGGCCTGCTGGTGTCGATCTTCTCGGCACGGAAGACGTTCTGTCCCACGCTGCGCTCCTCGCTGCTCTCGACGACCGCCCCGGATCCCCCCGCCCGCGAGCGCCTGCCGACAGCCTCCCACATCAACTCCGGCGCGTAGGTGGGTAGTTCCGCGAGGACGGCGCGCAGCCGCCCCAACACCTGGATGCCCACCGACCCTCGGCAGCGGGACCGGCGCCCCGGCCGGCACGAACGCCCCGGACCGGCAGGCACGAACACCCCGGACCAGGCTCCGGGCGACGTCAGGCCGTGGCCCGCAGGTGGTCGTGCGCCCAGTCCTCGAAGGTCGTGAGCGGGATACCGAGGGCCCGCGCGAATTCGGGGCGGGCGGGCTGCGGGTGCTCATTGACGTGGGCCTGCCCCAAGCCCATGGCGGGCATCCCCGCGGCGGTCGCCTCCTCCTCGGTCATGTCGGGCGCGGTCAACTCGGCGCCCAGGTTGCGGGAGAGGACCTTGGCGATGTCCGTCATCGTCAGGTAGTCGCTCGCCAGCTCCAGTTCGACCCCGTCGAACCGCTCCGGCGCCGCGATGGCCGCGGCCGCGGCCTGGCCGATGTCGTCGACCGCGACGAGGGACAGCCGGGTCGTGGGCTTGAGGAGGGTCACCAGACCGCCCTCGACCCCGCGCGGGAACAGGATTTCCACGGAGGGGCGGAAGTTCTCCATGAAGAAGCCCGGCTTGATGAGCGTCCAGTGCGTGAAGCCCGCCGCGCGCACCCGGTCCTGGATCCCGGCCTTCGCGGCGTAGTACGGCTCCATCCAGGCCCAGTCGCCCCTGACCCAATCGGTGTGCTGCCCGGCTCCGGAGACGGAGGTGTGCACGAACTGCGGCACTCCGGCGGCCCGCGCGCCCTCGATGAGATTGACGGCCTGTTCGACCTCGCCCTCGAATGCGCGCCCGTTCACGTCGGGCATCTGTACCGAGAAGACGGCGCGGGCTCCCTCGGCGGCCCGCGTCAAGGAGTCTCGGTCGTCCAGGTCGCCGGTGACCAGTTCGGCGCCGAGCGCTTCGACGGCCTTCGCCCGTTCGGTCGCGGGGTCGCGGACCAGCGACCGGACCGCGATGCCCGCGGCCAGCAGGGCACGGGCGGTGGCGCCTCCCTGCAAACCGGTGGCGCCGACGACCAGGACGGGTGCGGATTCTGTAGTCATGATGTTCCTCGGGTGGCGGCGAACAGCTAAGTGGCGAGGCCCGCCACTTATCTTTCGGTACGATACGGAGGACCCCGCCACTTAGCAAGCTCGGAGATCACGCCATGACCGTCCAGCGCGCGGACGCCCGTCGTAACTACGCGCGGATTCTCGCCGTCGCCGAGGAGGAGGTCGCCGCGCACGGCGTCGACGCCTCCCTCGAACAGATCGCCCGCGTCGCGGGCGTCGGCTCGGCCACCGTGCGGCGCCACTTCCCCAGCCGCGCGGCGCTGTTGAACGCGGTGTTCAGCGAGCGGATCGAGGCCCTGTGCACCCACGCGCGCGACCTGGCGGGGGCGGCCGACCCGCGGGCCGCGCTGCTGGAGTGGCTGGGCGCGCTCACCACGTACGCCGCCTCCGCACGGGGCCTGGCCGACGCCCTGGTCCAGGACGGAAGGATGGACGACCCGGATCATGTGAACGCCTGCTCCGCGAAGCTCGGCGGGGCGGTCGAACCGCTGCTGGAGCACGCCGGGCGGGCCGGCGCGGTGGCGCCGGGCGTCACCGTCACGGACCTGGTCACGCTGGTCACAGGCATCGCCCTGGCCACGGAACACCACCCGGACCCCACCGCCGAGGCGCACCGACTGCTCGGCCTGACCGTGGCGGGAGTCAGCCCACAGGGGTAAGAGCCGGCAGGGGTGACGGCCCGTGGAGGTGACCGCCCACACGGGAGCGGGCCTCAGCACGCTCCGCGCGGCGAGCGACGCGCGCCCCGACCGGGGCCCGCGGCAATCCTGTTCACTCTCCGGACGCGGTCCGTCCCGCACGCCCGTCGCCGGTCGTGGTGATGCGGATGATGGCCTCAAGTGTCAGATTGCGGTCGTGCGGTTCGCGGGCGAGGGCGCGGTGGAGCGTCAAGCCCTCGATGAGGGCGTCGAGTTGGCGGGCGGTGTCGGGGTCGAAGTGCTTTTCCAGGTGGATGCGGCTGCGGCGCATCCACCCGTGCGTCAGTTCCCGGTATTCCGGCCGGCGCGCGGCGAGGGTGTACAGCTCCTGGGTGAGGACGAGGTCGCGCTGCGGCCCCTCGGACAGGATGTGGACGAGGTCGGCCACAGCCTCTCTCGCCTGGTCACGATCGGTCGGAGCGGACAGATAGGTGTCGAAGACCGCGACGATGTGGTCGGTGAAGCGCCCGAAGGTTTCGCGAAGCAGTTCGTCGATGCCGCTGAAGTGGTACGTCATCGACCCCAGGGGTACGCCGGCTCGCGCGGCGATCTTGCGGTGGGAGACGCGGGCGAGGCCCTCTTCGGCGATCAGGTCGAGCGTGGCGTCGATGATGCGTTCGCGGCGCTGCGGGTCAGTGTGTCCGGTGGCCATGTCGGTGCGCTCAGAGGGTACGGAGCGGGCGGGCGGGGCCGCCGCCGAGGCCCCCGGCCGGCTTGCGTTCCCCGTGTGCGCGCGGGCCTTGCCCGGAGTAGTCCATCGGCATAGGTGCGAACGTACACGCTCGGCGGTTGTCCGGGGCGCCGCTCACCGGCGTCGGGGCTGTAGCACCCCCGCCAGCAGTATCACCATCAGCCCGGCCAGGGGCACCACCAACAGGCCCGCCCGAAGGCTGGTCGCGTCCGCGACGAGCCCGACGACCGGCGGCGAGAGCAGGAAGCCGAGCCGCATGAGCCAGGAGACGATCGTGAGCCCAGACCCGGGCTTGAGGCCGGGCAGTTCGTCGGCCTCGTGCATCGCCGCGGGCACCAGGGTCGCCACCCCGAACCCGGCGGTGGCGAAACCGAGGATCGTGCCGGTCGCCGTGGGCACGGCCAGGGCCAGGCCCATGCCGACCGCGGCGATGAGCCCGCCGAAGCGTGCGACCGTACGCTGGCCGAACCGGTCGACGAGCCGGTCGCCGATCAGACGGCCGACGAACTGGGCTCCGACCAGGGCGATGTAGCCGGAGGCCGCGAGCGTTCCCGAGGCATGCAGCGAGTCGGAGAGGTAGAGCGCGGCCCAGGAGTTGCCCGCGTCCTCGACGAGCGCTCCGGCGGCGGCGATGAGGACGAGTGCGGCCAGCACGTACCTGGTGCGCAGCCGTGCCCTTCTGCGCTCCTCTCGCTCCCGGCCTTCGGCGTCCGGCTCCCCCGCTCCATCCGTTTTCTCAGCTTCCCGCGCTTCCGCCGTTCCCTCCGCGACCGGCTCCGTGTCCGGCCCGGTCAGACAGAACCGCAGGGCGACGCAGGCGGCGATGCCGAACACCACCGCCGAGATCAGCAGGTGCTGCCCCAGCGACAGGCCGAGCGCGATGGCGCCGGCGGCCATGGATCCACCGACGACCGCGCCGATGGACCAGATGGCGTGGAAGGAGTTGATGATGGAGCGACCGTACCGGCGCTGCACGCGCAGGCCGTGGGCGTTCTGCGCGACATCGGTGATCGCGTCCATCGCCCCGGCCAGGAACAGCGCTGTCGCGAACAGCACCACGGAGCCCGAGAGACCGGCGGCCAGCACGCCTATGCCTGTCAGCAGCGTGCCGGCCACCGCCACACGCCCCGACCCGAACCGGCGGATGAGCACCCCGGCCGCCAGGCCGGCCGCGATGGCGCCCGTCGGGAACGCCGCGACGGCCAGCCCGTAGGCGGCGTTCCCGATGCCGAGATCGGCCTTGATCTGCGGAAAGCGCGGCAGGAGGTTGGCGAACAGCGCCCCGTTGGTGAAGAAGAGCACGGCCACGGCCGTGCGAGCCTGCCGTTCTGCCGGGGCAGGCGGGCGCATTACGTCAACAGTCATGAGCGGGAGCCTACAATCAGAGCGTACGAACGTACACTCCTCCCCTTGGGCGGTGACAACAGCACCGGCCGAGGCGGGTCAGGGCAGGCGTCGGCCCTCGCGCGGATCGGCGGCGGCGGCGTACAGGCGCGCCGCGTCCCGGCCGGGTGGCGCGCCGAAGAGGCGGCGGTATTCGCGGGTGAACTGGGACTGGCTGTCGTAGCCGACGAGGTGTCCGGCGCCCGCGACGTCGTCCGGGTGCGCGAGCAACAGGGTGCGGGCCTCCTGCAGGCGGATACGTTTCTGGAACTGCAGCGGGCTGGTGGCGGTGATGGTGCGGAAGTGCCGGTGGAACGCCGAGGTGCTCATGCCGACCAGCCGGGCGAGGTCGTCGACTCGCAGGGGTTGGGCGTAGTTGTCGCGGATCCACTGGACCGCCCGGTTGATATGGGTCAAGTTGCTGTCGGGCAGACCGATTTGGCGGATCATGGCGCCGTGCGGTCCACGGAGCAGCCGCCACAGGATCTCCCGCTCGATCAGCGGTGCGAGCACCGGCACGTCGGCGGGGTGGTCGAGCAATCGCACCAACCGTGTCGCGGCGTCGAGCAGTTCGGGACCGGCGTCCCCGGTGGCGATCGACGGCGGTCCGGCGGCGCGGCTCGTACGCCGCGGGGACGCGCTCTCCAGCAGGAGAGGGCCGATCGCGGCCGGCCGTAGTACGAACCCCAGGGCGAGGGACGGGTGTTCCCGGCTCGCGCCGAGGAAGTGGCCGGTGACGGGCAGATCCGCGGTGACGATCAGGCACTGGCCGGCGCGGTACTCGTACACCTCGTCACCGAGCAGGAGCCGCTTGCCGCCCTGGGCCATGACCACCAGCAGCGGCTCGGTCAGCGAATGATCCGGCTCGGCGTCCGCCACGCGGGACAACAGCAGTCCCTCGATCGCGGTCCCTCCGTCCGGGCGGGCGTGGGCCGCGATCAGTGTCCTGAGTTCGTCGAGCCGCGACGGGGTGGTGGACATACCCCTCACGAAAGCACTCCCGGCCGGCCGGGGCAAGCCCGATCCGGGCAAGTTCGGCAGGATTGTGCAAGACCTCGCACGGATCGGTCTACCCCGGACCACCGGGTGTGAGGTGTGCTGGAGGTGTTCGTTCTTGTCGCCGTACAGCCATCGATTCATCCATCCACACATCCGAAGGCGGGCTCTCATGTCACTCGATCAGTACGTCACCCTCGGCCGCTCGGGGCTGCGTGTCAGCCCGTTCGCGCTCGGCGCCATGACCTTCGGGCAGGACCCCGGGGGCGCCGGTTGCAGCGTCGAGGAGTCGGAGAAGATCCTGGCCGCCTACCTTGACCGGGGCGGGAACTTCATCGACACGGCCAACTTCTACACCAACGGTCACTCCGAGAAGATCCTCGGGGACCACTTCGCCGCACACCCCGGACGGCGTTCCCGCGTGGTGCTGGCTTCGAAGTTCTTCTTCAACATGTTCCCCGGGGATCCCAACGGTGGTGGCGCGGGCCGGGGATCGATCGTCGCCCAGCTCGACGAGTCGCTACGACGACTGGGCACCGACTACCTGGACCTGTACTGGTTGCACAATTGGGATCGCAACACCCCGATCGAGGAGACCATGCGTACCCTCGACGACCTGGTACGGGCCGGCAAGATCCGCTACATCGGGTTCTCCAACACCCCGGCATGGGTCACCGCGCAGGCGCAGACCATGGCCCGGTTCAGAGGCTGGACCCCGTTGATCGCGCTACAGGTCGAGTACTCGCTGCTGGCCCGCACCGTGGAGGGCGAACTCGCGCCGCTGGCACGGGACCAGGGCATGGCACTGACCCCCTGGAGCCCACTGAAGAACGGCTTCCTGTCCGGCAAGTACCGGCGCGGCGCCGAGGTCGCCGACTCGGCCCGCTCCGCCTACGTCGGCGGCCCCACCGAGCGGGAATACACCGTCATCGACACGGTCGCCGCCGTCGCGGACGAACTCGGCACGAGCTCCGCCGCGGTCTCCCTCGCCTGGCTGCGGGCCCGCCAGGGCACCGTCGTACCGATCCTGGGAGCCCGGCGCGTGGAGCACCTGGAGAACAATCTCGCCGCTCTTGAGATCACGCTGGGCCCGGACCACCTTCGCGCGCTGGACGAGGTCTCGGCCCCGACCCTCGACTACCCGGCGCCCATGCACGGCGAGAGTCGCGCGATGCTGCAGTTCGCCGGGGCCACGGTGGACGGCGAGGAATCGGCCGTGTATCCCCCGCTGTTGCAGAGCGATGTCCGCTACTGAGCGTCCATGAGCCCTGCCGCCAGTCGCGTAGGTCCGGGTCGGCGAAGCTGACGTACGCCGCGTCGGGGCGCAGACGGTGGCGGTAGGCCGTTCCGTCGGGACGGGACTCAGCTCAAGGTGAGGAGAACTTCGTCGATCTCGCCGTCTCGGGCCTGGGCGAAGCCCCTCTCGTGCCCGGTGATGACGAAGCCGCACTTCTCCAGTACGCGGATCGAGCCCGCGTTGTCGGCCGCCGCGTGGGCGTGCAGCGGGCGGGTGCGGACGAGTTCGATCAGTGCCGCGAGCGCCGTCGTGGCTATCCCCCGGCCCCAGTGCGCTCGGCCGATCCAGTACGTGACCTCGCGTTCATCCGGAGGCCCGTACACCGCGACATGACCGACCACCTCCCCGTCGGCGAGCACGGTGCGCATCAGAACCTCGGGGCTGGCACGAATCCTCGCCCAGTGGGCGTCGAAGTGCCCCCGGTCGTAGTGGTACGTCCTGGTGACCGCGGCCACGTGCTGCGCCGCGGGGTCGGACAGGTGCTCCCAGAAGATGTCCAGGTCGCTGTCACGCACTTCACGCAGTGAGGTCATCCCTTTGGTCGCTCCTGCCGCCGGCTTCCTGGCCTGACGCCCCATCAGGTGAACTCCCCGCGGGTCGTCCTGGATTCGGCCTCAGGGCCGTAGGTCGAGATTCTGGTAGATCTCCGTCGTCACCTTGGAGAAGTTCATGGTCATGAAGTGCAGACCCGGAGCATCCTCGCCGATCAGCCGACGGCACATCTCGGTGGCGTGGTCGATGCCGAGCGCCCTGACCGCCTTGGGGTCGTCCTCGACGTCGAGCATCCGCTCGGCGAGCCGCGCCGGGAAGACCGCGGTGCTGAGGCTCGGAATACGGCGCAGTGAGCGGATCGTGGTGACCGGCATGATCTCCGGGATGATCGGCGTCGTGCACCCGGCGCCCGCGACCCGGTCGCGGAAGCGCAGGTAGTCGTCGACGTCGAAGAACATCTGGGTGATCGCGTAGTCGGCGCCGGCCCGGCACTTGTCGACGAAGTGGCGGATGTCGCTGTCCCAGTCGGCCGAGCGCGGGTGCATCTCGGGGAAGGCCGCGACGCCGACGCAGAAGTTGCCGGATTCCTTGATCAGCTCGACCAGCTCCGCCGCGTACTCGACCCCCTGCGGGTGCTTCGTCCAGGGGCCGAGCGGGTCGCCGGGCGGGTCGCCGCGCAGCGCGAGGATGTTGCGGACGCCCTGGTCGGCGTAGTGGCCCAGGATGTTGCGCAGTTCGGCGACGCTGTGGTCGACCGCCGTGAGGTGGGCGACCGGGGTGAGCGTCGTCTCCTGGGCGATCCGCCCCGTCATGCCGATGGTGCGGCCACGCGTCGAACCGCCGGCGCCGTACGTCACCGAGACGAAGTCCGGTGCCAGTGCTTCCAGCCTTCGGATCGCCGTCCAGAGCCCGGCTTCGGCCGCCTCACTGCGCGGCGGCATGAACTCGAAGGAGTAGACACGCTCCCCCGCGGCGAGGAGGTCGCGGATGGATACAGCGTGGTCCGCTCTTGTGCTGGGAATACCGAGAGCCATGGGCGCAGGTTAATGGCCTGCCACGGGCGATCCGACCGCCGTCCGATTGCTGATATCCGCTCCGGGCCGCCCGCCGTGCTCCGCCGCCGGAATCACGCGCGCGATCACGTCCGGGATCACGTCGGCGATCAGGTCGGCGGTCACGTCCGCGATCACGTCCGGATTGTGGGCAGGGGTGTGTGAGCCTCGTCCGTCCCCCGTAGGCTGTTCAGTGCAGCTGGTTCGCTCCTGCCCGCCAGGCAGGACGTCGTAAGAGGGAACCCGGTGGGAATCCGGGACTGCCCCGCAGCGGTGAGTGGGAACGACCGCCGTCATACGCACTGGGCCCGGCGGGCCTGGGAAGCGACGGCCAGTAGGTGTCTCGTAACCGATACGAGACGAGCCCACGAGTCCGAAGACCTGCCCGTTGCCCGTGCGCGACCGATCGCGCGCGGTCATTCCGGTGACCTCGTGGGCGGGTCGGCGTACATATCGAGCGGCACGCGCGGCAATCGCGCGAGACGTCCGCACGATCGGTCGTCCCTTCGCGTCCGCGTCCCGTCTCCGGGATGTTCAGGACACATCTCGCGAAGGAGAGTTCCGTGACAGCGCAGTCCGCAGCCGCGGCAGCACGGGCCACCGTGTACGGCTACCCCCGCCAGGGCCGGAACCGTGAACTGAAGAAGGCCATCGAGGGCTACTGGAAGGGCCGCGTCGACGCCGACGCCCTCCGGAGGACCGCGGCCGACCTTCGCCGTTCGAACTGGCAGCAGTTGGCCGACGCCGGCATCCATGACGTGCCGTCCGGTGATTTCTCGTACTACGACCATGTGCTGGACACCAGCGTCATGGTCGGCGCTGTTCCCGCGCGGCACCGTGCGGCGGTCGACGCCGACGCGCTGGCAGGATATTTCGCCATGGCGCGCGGCACGCAGGACGTGGCTCCGCTGGAGATGACGAAGTGGTTCGACACCAACTACCACTACCTCGTTCCCGAGTTGGGCCCGGACACGGTCTTCGCCGCCGACTCCGCCAAACAGGTCGCCGAATTGAAGGAAGCCCTCGCGCTCGGTCTCACCGCCCGGCCCGTGCTCCTCGGCCCCGTCACGTATCTCCTGCTGGCCAAGCCCGCTCCGGGGGTGGCCGCGGACTTCGAGCCGCTGACGCTGCTGGACCGGCTGCTGCCGGTGTACGCGGAGGTGCTGGCCGACCTGCGTGCCGCCGGCGCCGACTGGGTGCAGCTGGACGAGCCCGCGCTGGTCGAGGACCGCACCCCGGCCGAGCTGAACGCCGCCACCCGCGCCTACCGTGACCTCGGCGGCGCGACCGACCGGCCGAAGCTGCTCGTCGCCTCCTACTTCGGGCGGCTCGGCGACGCGCTCCCGGTGCTCGCCAAGGCCCCGATCGAAGGTCTGGCCCTGGACTTCACCGAATCAGGTGCCGCCAACCTCGAAAACCTCGCGGCCGTCGGCGGACTGACCGGCAAGCGCCTGGTCGCGGGCGTCGTCAACGGACGCAACATCTGGATCAACGACTTCGAGAAGTCCCTCGCGACCCTCGGCACGCTCCTCGGCCTCGCCGGCCAGGTGGACGTCTCCGCCTCCTGCTCCCTGCTGCACGTCCCGCTCGACGCCACCGCCGAGACCGACATCGAACCGGAGATCGCCCGCTGGCTGGCGTTCGCCCGCCAGAAGAGCACCGAGGTCGCGACCCTGGCCCGCGCCCTGACCGAGGGCACCGGCGCGATCACCGCCGAACTCGCCGCCAACCGCGCCGCTCTCGCCTCCCGCGCGGACTCGGCGCTCACCCGCGACCCGGCCGTGCGCGCCCGTACCGCGGCCGTCACCGACGCGGACGGGCGGCGCTCGCAGCCGTACGCCCAGCGCACCACCGCCCAGCGGGCGCACCTCAAGCTGCCGCTTCTGCCCACGACCACCATCGGCTCCTTCCCGCAGACCACCGAACTGCGCACCGCACGCGCCGACTTGCGCAAGGGGCTGATCGACACCGCCGGTTACGAGGAGCGGATCGAGGAAGAGATCCGCGACGTCCTCTCCTTCCAGGAGAAGACCGGAATCGACGTCCTGGTCCACGGCGAGCCCGAACGCAACGACATGGTGCAGTACTTCGCCGAGCAGCTGACCGGCTACGTGGCCACCCGGCACGGCTGGGTGCAGTCGTACGGCACCCGTTACGTACGCCCTCCGGTCCTCGCCGGAGACATCTCGCGCCCGGAGCCGATGACGGTGCGCTGGACGTCGTACGCGCAGTCGCTCACCGACCGCCCGGTCAAGGGCATGCTCACCGGCCCCGTCACAATGCTCGCCTGGTCCTTCGTCCGCGACGACCAGCCGCTCGGCGACACGGCCCGCCAGGTCGCTCTCGCCCTGCGTGACGAGGTCAACGACCTTGAGGCGGCGGGTACTTCGGTGATCCAGGTCGACGAGCCCGCGCTGCGCGAGACCCTGCCGCTGCGCGCCACCGACCACGCCGACTATCTGGCATGGGCGACGGAATCGTTCCGTCTGACCACCGCCGGCGTCCGTCCGAAGACGCAGATCCACACGCACATGTGCTACGCGGAGTTCGGTGACATCGTGCAGGCCATCGACGACCTCGACGCCGACGTCATCAGCCTCGAAGCGGCCCGCTCGCACATGCAGGTCGCGGGTGAACTCGCCGCACACGGCTATCCGCGCGAGGCGGGACCCGGCGTCTACGACATCCACTCCCCTCGCATCCCGAGCGCCGAGGAGGCAACCGCCCTTCTCCGCAAGGGACTTGAGGCGATCCCCGCCGAACGGCTCTGGGTGAACCCGGACTGCGGGCTCAAGACCCGCGGCTGGCCCGAGACCAGGGCCTCCCTGGAGAACCTGGTCACCGCCGCCCGCGAGATCCGCACCCAGCTGGCCGCTGAAGGTTCCTGACCCGACGGGGCCGGGGCAGGCACCGCGTGGCGCCCGCCCCGGCCCCGACGCACCTCGGCCGGTTCGTCGACCGGCCGCCGTACCGGTACCGGTACCGGTCCTCAGCGCACGAGGCAGGGGCGCTTGGCGTCGAACTCCCAGCCGGGGACCAGGTATCGCATTCCGGCGGCGTCGTCGCGCCCGCCGAGTGCCTTCTCCCGGTACAGCTCGTGGGCCGCGAGGAGCCGGTCCATGTCGAGTCGGACTCCCAGCCCGGGAGCGTCGGGGACGGCGATCTCGCCGTCGACGACACATGGCGGGGCGGTGGTGAGCCGCTCAAGGCCTTCCTGCCAGATCCAGTGGGTGTCGAGGGCGTTGTACTCGCCGGGGGCCGCGGCCCCGCAGTGGGTCACCATGGCCAGGGAGATGTCGAAGTGGTTGTTGGAGTGGCAGCCCCAGGTCAGGCCCGCCGCGTGACAGAGCTGGGCGACGCGGACCGACCCCTGCATGGTCCAGAAGTGCGGGTCGGCCAGTGGGATGGACACCGACTGCAGGGCCAGGGCGTGGGTCAGTTGCCGCCAGTCGGTGGCGACCATGTTGGTGGCCGTCGGCAGACCGGTGGCGCGGCGGAACTCGGCCAGGATCTCCCGCCCGGAGTAGCCCTCCTCGGCTCCGCACGGATCCTCCGCGTAGGCGAGCGTGCCGACCAGCGGCCGACACAGCTCGACCGCCTCGCGCAGCGACCACGCGCCGTTCGGGTCGAGGGTGATCCGGGCCTCGGGGAAGCGGTCCTTGAGCGCGCGTACCGCCTTGACCTCCTCGGCGCCGTCCAGGACACCGCCCTTGAGCTTGAAGTCCCGGAAGCCGTACAGCTCGTGGGTGGCCTCGGCCTGGCGGACGATCGCCTCCGGTGTCAGGGCCTCCTCGTGCCGGAGGCGGTACCAGTCTTCGGCCGCGCCCGGTTCACGGACGTACTCCAGGTCGGTCCGGTCGGGGTCACCGACGTAGAAGAGGTAGCCGAGTACCCGTACGGAGTCGCGCTGCTGCCCGTCGCCGAGAAGCGCCGCGACGGGCACGTCCAGGTGCTGACCGAGGAGGTCGAGGAGAGCCGACTCGACGGCGGTGACGGCGTGGACCGTCGTACGCAGGTCGAAGGTCTGCCCGCCCCTGCCTCCCGAGTCCCGGCCCGCGAACCGGTCCCCCATCTCGCGCAGGACCCGCTTGTAGTCGCCGATCTTCGCGCCGAGCACGAGGGGCTCGGCGTCACGCAGCGTCCGTGTGATCTTCTCCCCGCCCGGCACCTCGCCGAGGCCCGTCCGTCCCTCCGAGTCCTGGAGGACCACCACGTTGCGGGTGAAGTAGGGCCCGTGCGCGCCGGAGAGGTTCAGCGCCATGGAGTCCCGGCCGGCGACCGGGTAGACGGAGAGCGCGGTGACGGTCGGCCGGCTGCTGATGCTCATCAGGAAACCTTACGGACGAGGGCGTACGGGGAGGGTGGAGGCCGGTCAGGGGCTTCAGCGGTTTCAGCGGTTTCAGCGGTTGAGGATGTCGAGGGCCCGCTCGACGGCAGGGCGAGGGGCAGCGGGAGCGCGATCCGACGACGGCCGGAGGCCTGGCAGTTCCCCCTCGAACCGCGGGTCCTGGCGGTTCAGGCGCGTCGTCGTACGGCACCGACCAGGTTCAGGCCGGCATCGAGGATCTTCTCCAGGTCGGCGAGGTCGGCCGGGCCGGGGTCGGTGAGGGGGGCGCGTACGGGGCCGACGGCCAGGCCGCGCAGCCGGGCGGCGGCCTTGACCAGTGCGACGGCGTAGCCCGGCACCCGGTCGCGCAGTTCGACGAACGGCACGTAGAAGTCGCGCAGGAGCTTGTTCACGGCCGCGTCGTCACCGTCGCGCAGAGCGGAGAAGAAGGTGTTGGCGATCTCGGGGGCGAAGGCGTGGACGGCGGAGGAGTAGGCGGGGACCCCGACCGTGGCGTACGCGCGTGCCTGGATCTCGGCGGTGGCGGCGCCGTTGAAGAAGAGGAAGCCGTCGGGCGCCGCCAGGGTGAGGCGCTGGAGCCGGTCGAGGTCGCTCTGGCCGTCCTTGAGGCCGATGACGGTGGGGATGTCCGCGATCCGGCGCAGCCCCTCCGGGGTGAAGGTGACCGGGCCGCGCTGGTAGGCGATGAGCGGTAGCCGGGTGCCGGCACCGATACGCCGCAACTGCTCCACCAGGCCGTCCTGCGGGGCCTCGACCAGATAGTGGGGCATCACCAGCAGGGCGTCGGCGCCCGCCTCTTCCGCGATCCGGGCGAACCGCAGCGCCTGCGCCCAGCCGTAGCCGATGCCGGCGACCACGGGCAGTCGGCCGTCGGCGACCTCGACGGTGGCCGCGACGACCGTACGGTACTCATCCTCGTTCAGCCCGCTGAACTCGCCGGTTCCGCAGGCGGGGAACACCGCGCCGGGAGCGGAGTCCAACTGGGAGGCCAGATACGCCCGGTATGCCGCTACGTCGAGCCCGCCGTCCTCCTGAAAACTCGTCACCGGGAAGGAAAGTACACCCCCCTTCATCGCCGCACGCAGCCGCTGCGCCACTCCCTCGGTCTCCACGCTCAGCCCTGCCATCGATCCGGCCCTGCTTTCCCCTGTGACTGATGTCTACGTATGAGAATGAAGGCTAGAACCATGAACAGGGCAGGTCAATGGGTCGACCCGCGCGGCCTCAGAGGGGGACCGACCGCGAACGGCGGGATTCGACGGGCGGCGCGGCCACGGGCGACCGGGAGGGACACCGGGTAGGGCGCGCGGCCGACCGGGCCCGCCGACTAAGCCGTGGGGGCCCGAACTGATCGTTGACGGCGGCATGCCGCAGCCGCCGGGTCCTGCGCTCAGACCTCGGCCGCGTCCTCGAAGACCACCCGCGACTCGGGCCGGGCGGGGGCCCTGTCCGGCATTCCCGGCGGGAGCACCGGTGCCAGGGCACGGAACACCGCGTACATCCGCTGCTCGTCGTATCCGGCGAGCGTCTCACTGGCCTGGAGCAGCAGCCCGCCGCCGCGCAGTTGTCGTACGGCGTGGAACGCGCCGGTCGCCTCCAGGGCACGGGCACCGCCGAGCCGGGCTGCCAGTTCGGCGGGCACGCCCGTGACCCAGGAGTAGCCGCGCAGGAGCGTGCGTGACTCCCTCCGTGACCTGCGCCGAGGCCGTCCCAGAGTGGCTTCCAGGTCGGTGCTCTCGTGGAAGTTGAGGTGGTCCACCCGGGCGAAGGCCGGATTGGCTCCGTCGAGAGCCACGGCCAGGAAGTCGACGAGACTCGCGCAGAACCCGGGATCTCCGATCCGCTCACCGGCCCGGAGATCCGCGGACAGTTCGGTGTGGCCGCCGCCGCTCGCCTGCGTACCGCCGACGCGGCCGACGACGTCCACCCAGGAGCCCGCGTCCTCGGAGGGCTCGTGGAAGCCCGCCGCCGAGTAGAACGGCAGCGGCCGCAACGCGTCGGCGAGCACCTGCCAGTTGGCCCGGACGTCCCGGACCCGGATCTCGCGCCCGCCACTGATCGACTCGATGACCAGCGCGTACGACTCGGCCTCGGCGTCCGGAGGGAAGAGGCGGTCGAGCGCGGTACGGAACCAGTGGACGAGCAACTCCCCGCGGGGCCCGGCAGCCTGCTCGTCCAGCGTGGCCCACAGGGTCACGTCCGTGCTGGGGGTCTCGTCGTCCACCGATGCCTCCTTCTGCGGGGGCCGACGCGGCGCCCTTGACGTCACCGAGGCGGGACTCGTTCAGCCATGCCGTGCGGGCGTCTCCGGTCTCCCGCTGGGCGCCGCAACTGACAGTGCCTGAGTGTATCCGCAGGTCAAAACCCGGTTGGGGACACGAGGGGGCGGCGCAAGGCCCGCATCGAGGCGGGGCGGCGCGCGACGTCCCGAGAATCAGCGCTTCCCGCGACCGCATGCGTGGCTCACCGCTCGCGGATCGCCGTGGGGATCCCGCGAGCCGTGAGGAGCCCCGCGGCGGCCCGCGGCCGTCGTGTCGGAACCCGTTCCCGAGGAGGATTTCTGATGCGCGGCGTGACCTACTCGATGGCGTCTTCCCCGACGGCTACATCGTCGGCCCGGCGCCGCCGGCTGACCGGCTGATGGTTCGTCACGTCACGTCACCTCAGGGAAGGACAGCCGCGGGCGTACGCGCCGTGTTCCGGAGGCGGGTGGCGTCCTGGCTGGGAGGTGTGCCGAACTGGCGGCGGTACTCCCGGCTGAACTGTGACGGGTTGTCGTAGCCGACGCGCTGGCCGACCCCGGTGACATCGCCCGGGCGGGTCGCCAGGAGCAGCCGGGCCTCCTGGAGCCGGATCTGCTTCTGGAACTGGATGGGGCTCATCGCGGTCACCGCCTGGAAGTTGCGGTAGAAGGCGGAGACGCTCATCCCGGAGAGGCGCGCCACCTCCTCGACGCGGAAGGGCTGCGCGTAGTGCTCGCGGATCCAGCGCACGGCCCGGGAGACATGGCTGAGGCTGCTGTCGGCGAGCCCGAACTGGCGAACGGCCGCACCCTGCTCGCCGGTGATCAGGCGCCACAGGATCTCGCGCTTGATCAGCGGCGCCAGCACAGCCCGGTCCCGGGGCTCGTCCAGCAGGCGCAGCATCCGGACCACCGCGTCCAGCAGCGCGACCGACGCGTCGCTGACGACGATCCCCGACGGTGCGCCGCCGCCGGTGCGGGGAGCGTCTCCGGGGCCGGCACTCAGCAGCAGTTCGGCGATGGCGGACGGTTCGAGTGTGAGGCCGAATCCCAGTGCCGGCCGCCCGGGCTCGATCTGGCTGAACTCCCCGGTGACCGGCAGGTCGACCGACGCGACCAGGCACTGGCCGGCGCCGTACTCGTACACCTGGTCGCCCAGGGCGAGCCGTTTGGCGCCCTGGGCGATGACCGCCAGCACCGTGCCGGACATCGAAGGCGCCGGCGGGTCCGGCCGGTCGACCTTCGAGATGAGTACGCCGTCGATGGCGGTGGTCCAGTCGGGCCGGGCATGCCGGTCAAGCAGGGTGCGGAGCTCGTCGAGATGCATGACCTGATTGCAGCACACAACCGGGCATCCGGTCTTGAGATGGAGAGGATCGTGCATGTACCCGAGAGCATCATTCTATCGTCTTCGCAGTTCACAGGGATCTAATGGGATCACCCAAGTCCACACCGAAAGAAGAAGGTAGTCGTGACCATCACCTACGGATTCAACGCCACCCTGACCGCCAAGCCGGGAATGGGTGATCAGCTGGTCGACCTGCTGCTGACCGGCCTGGACGAGGGCAGCCCCGGCTCGAGCGAGCACTGCGTCGTCTACCTCGTCTCGCGCTCCGCGTCCACCCCCGACGTCGTCCATGTCACCGAGGGCTGGACAAGCGAGGAGGACCACCACCGCGTCTTCGCCGGCGAGGCCATCGTGGCGCGGATAGGCGGACTGCTGGCCAAGGAGTCCGAGTACACCGACTACGTCCCGGTCCGCGGCAAAGCGGCCTTCTGAGACCGGCCGGCCGGTCCTTCCTCGTTCCCACCCGACAGCCCCGTACCTCGATCGGCATTCTTCCTTCCTCTGATCGCACGACACCGCGACCACCAGGACACCACCCGACGAAAGGTCTCCACCATGCCGCTGCCCCGACCCGACCTCGACCCCCAACTGCGCACGCTGCTCGCCGACATGCCGCTGCGGTCCGAAATCGACGCCGAGGCGCTCGCACAGATCCGCCCGTTCTCGTCGATGCCCGTCGAACCGCTGCTCGTCGGCCGCGCGGTCGACCGGCGTGAGGTCACCGCGCCGGGCTCGGACGGCACGCCGATTCCGCTGTCGGTCTTCAGCCCCGCCGGCACCGAGAGCTCGGCCGAGGCACCGTGCGTCTACTGGATGCACGGTGGCGGGATGATCATGGGTGACCGTTTCTCGCAGATCGACATCCCGCTGGAGTGGCTCGATGAGCTCGGCGCGGTCGTGGTCACCGTGGACTACCGTCTCGCACCGGAGGCCACCGGCACGACCCTGGTCGACGACTGCTACCAAGGACTGCTCTGGACCTTCGAGCACGCCGCCGAACTGGGCATCGATCCCGCCAGGATCGTCGTCGCCGGTGCGAGCGCGGGCGGCGGCCTCGCCGCCGGCGTCGCCCTGCTCGCCCGCGACCTGGGCACCCCGGCAATCGCCGCGCAGATACTGATCTGCCCCATGCTCGACCACCGCAACAGCACCGTCTCCAGCCGGCAGTACTCCGGTGAGCCCGGCGTCTGGACCCGGGAGATGAACGAATTCGGCTGGCGATCGGTCCTCGGCGACATCGAGGCCGAGCAGGTGCCCGGCCATGTCTCACCGGCGGTCGCCGACGACGTCTCGAACCTGCCGACCACCTATATCGACGCGGGCTCGGCCGAGGTCTTCCGCGACGAGGACGTCGCCTACGCCACCAGGATCTGGGCGACCGGCGGCCAGGCCGAACTGCACGTCTGGGCGGGCGGCTTCCACGGATTCGACGCGCTGTACCCGGGGACGCGCGTCTCGGCCACGGCCCGCCGGACCCGCACCGACTGGCTCACCCGGGTCTTGACCTCGGTCGCCACCGGCGGAACCGAGGAGGAGGCGCCCTCTGAGGACGTACGGGTTCCCTAGGTCGTGTCTTCAAAGTCCCGCCTGGCTGGTGAACCCCTGCCGCTCCGGCCGGTGTTGCTCGGAGAAGGCCATGCGCGCCGGCCTCGACTATCCGATGAGAGCGAGCCAGTGCCGGTACACCGAGGTGAAGGGTTCGGCGCCGGCTCCATCGCGCCGGCCCGCCTCCATCAGCCACTCGCAGGTCCGTCGGGCCTTGTCGATGACGTCGTCGGGGTAGCCGTAGAGCACGCGGTGTTCGTCGAACTCGTCCTCGTCCTGGACGGAGGCTTCGCCGCCATGAGGCCGTACGACATCGAGATCGAGGTCCACCGTGCGCAGGACTGTCCCGTCCGGGTTCCACTCGGGCTCCGTGCACACATCGCAGTACATCTCGGGACCCGGATCCACACAGAACGTGGCCGTCCACCACGCATCGCGCGGGACCAACAACACGTACGCGAACCGGGTCGTCCAGCCGCCCGTGGCCGAACCGACGGCAATGCCCCGCGCCGTGCCCAACCACACGCCGTGCTCGTCCTCACCGAGCCGGGTGGCGGTCCACCGCGCGCTCAGGCTGCCGTCGTACTTCCGTATGTCGACCAGCACGGAGTTGCTGTCTGCTGTCATGCCTGGACGCTAGCGCGACGGCGAGAGCTTCTGTCCTCTCCGCCGGCCGCACAGGGGCGCTACCTCACGGTCGGCCGTCACGGTTGGCACGTCGGGCACGGACGTACTCGAAAAGGATCGGCAGCAGGGATACGACGACGATGGCGATCAGGATGATTTCGATGTTCGCCTTGACGAAGTCGATCTGGCCGAGGAAGTAGCCCAGGACGGTGACGCCCACTCCCCACAGCGTTCCGCCGATGACGTTGAAGATGACGAAAGTGCGGTAGCGCATGGCGCTGACCCCGGCGATGACCGGTGTGAAGGTGCGCACGATCGGGACGAAGCGGGCCAGCACGATCGAGCGGGGGCCGTACTTCTCGAAGAAGGCGTTGGCCTTCTCGATGTTCTCCTGCTTGAACAGGCGCGAATCGGGACGTCGAAAAAGCGCGGGGCCCGCTTTGCGGCCGATGAGGTAGCCGGTCTGGTCCCCCAGGACGGCGGCCAGGACGATGAGCAGGCAGACCAGCCAGAGGGGTTGCGTGAGGTACTTGTCCCCGGCGACGAGGAGTCCGGTGGTGAACAGCAGGGAGTCACCGGGCAGGAAGAAGCCGATGAGCAGGCCGGACTCGGCGAAGACGATGACGAGGATGCCGATCAGGCCGAACGTCGAGATCAGATGGTCGGGGTCGAGCCACTGCGGGCCGAGGGCCAGGGTCATGGTCACGCCTCCTGCGCGGGCTGGGTGGAACAGAGCATCGGGCCTGTCGACGGATCTCGGGACAACGCCTCGCCGGGACCACCCCTCGGGCGGATCGGGTCAGGCGTGGAGGGTTCCGGTCGCCAGGAGTGCGAACAGGAAGGCGGCGACGGCGATTCGGTAGACGACGAAGACGTTGAAGGTGTGCCGGGCGATGAACTTCAGCAGCCAGGCGATGGAGGCGTACGCGACGGCGAACGAGACCGCGGTGCCCACGACCAGCGGAGCGGCGTCCGCGCCGGCTCCGACGGCGTCCTTCAACTCGTAGACTCCCGCGCCGGTCAGCGCGGGGATGCCGAGGAAGAAGGAGAGCCGGGTGGCGGCGACCCGGTCCAGGCCGAGGATGAGCCCGGTGGACATGGTGGCGCCGGACCGCGAGAAGCCGGGGAAGAGGAGGGCCAGGATCTGGGAGGAGCCGACGAGCATGGCGTCCTTGAGGGTCGTGTCGTCCTCACCGCGTCGGTGTCGGCCCATCCGGTCGGCCGCCCACATCAGGCCGCTGCCGACGATGAGCGAACCGGCCACGACCCAGAGTGAGCCGAGCGGGCCGTCGATCAGAGGCTTGGCGGCCAGCCCGACGACGACGACGGGAATCGTGGCGTAGACGACCCACCAGGCGAACTTGTAGTCGTGGTGATGACGCTCGTCGCGGTGGCGCAGCCCGCGTCCCCAGGCGCCCATGATCCTGGCGATGTCCTTGGAGAAGTAGAGGAGGACGGCGGCGATGGCGCCGACCTGGATCACAGCGGTGAACGCGACCACGGACGGGTCGTCCACCGGGATGTTCATCAGCCCTTCGGTGATCTTCAGATGGCCGGTGGAGGAGACGGGCAGGAACTCCGTCACTCCCTCCACCACACCGAGGATCACGGCCTGGCCGACGCTGATGGCGCTCATGAACGCCGCCTTTCGTGCGGGGATACGAGGACGGCAGAGGTATCTGTCGGGCGCCGCCGCAGGAGAACACCGCCCACCGTGACGATCACCGTGGGCCACCACGGCGGGCCCGCGCTTCGAGGGCTGTGGGCAGACGAAGGGAACATCAGGCATCCTGTGGGCAGCGGCCACCGCGGGCGCACACTCGCGGTGGACAGTGAACGAACAGTAACTTCTATTCGCGAATAGAAGTTACTGGAGACTGTAGACCACGAAGCCGGGAGGCGGGCGTTGGGCGGCGAGGAGCGGGCACCGGGAGCGGCCGGCGGGCGCCGGGCGAACGGCGCGCTGGAGGCGGAGATCCTTGCCCTGCTGCACTCCGCGGGCGCCGCTCTGACACCGGGAGGCGTGGCCGACCGTCTGACCACGCCGCTCGCGCACACCACCGTGTCCACCACGCTCGCCCGTCTGCACAGCCGTGGCGTGCTGCACCGCACACCGCAAGGCCGCGGCTACGCCTACACGCCCGTCACCGACGAGTCCGGACTGACCGCCAGGCACATGCACCAGGTGATGGAAGGCGGCAACGACCGCGCCTCGGTCCTGACCCACTTCGTGGACGAGTTGTCCAACGCGGACGAGGAATTGCTGCGCCGCCTGCTGGGCAGCGACGAGTAGCGGGGACGCGAACCGATGCGTCTGGCCGTCTACCTGCCGCTGCTGCTTCCCGTACTGGCCTGCGTAAGCGCCGGCCCGCTGTCCCGCCGCCTGGAACCGCGGCTGGCGACCTGGTTGCTGACCGTCGCCGGACTGGTCCTCGCCGCGTCCAGCACCGTCGTTCTGGGGCTCCTCGCCCTGGCGGGGCTGGTACGCGTCCCGCTGATCTCCGGCCTCACGGGCTACTCGCCGGACGTGATCGCCCACGAGGATCCGGCAGCCTGGCCCGCGGCCGTCGCCGGAGCGATTCTCCTCGTTCTCGCGGCCTCGGCCACCGTTCGCTTCACCGCGCGCCGGGCCGGGGCGCTGTGGTCAGCGGCGCTTGACGCGGCCTGCCTGCCGGGGCGGGAC
This sequence comes from Streptomyces panacea, assembly GCF_040560175.1. NCBI lineage: Bacteria > Bacillati > Actinomycetota > Actinomycetes > Kitasatosporales > Streptomycetaceae > Streptomyces > Streptomyces panacea. The sequence continues at coordinate 14,652 of NZ_JARJHW010000023.1, read as the reverse complement.
GCCGTCGTCGTCACCGACGACCGGCACGCCGACGCCTACACGATGCCCGGCCTGCCCGGCCGCATCGTCATCTCCCACGGCATGCTCGACGCCCTCGACCCCGCCGGTCACGACATCATCCTGGCCCACGAGAAGGCGCACCTGAACCACCACCACTACGCCTTCGTGACACTCGCGCAGATGTCCGCCGCCGCCAATCCGCTGCTACGGCCGCTGGCCGCCGCGGTCGCCTTCACCGTCGAGCGCTGGGCCGACGAGGACGCCGCCCACACCACCGGCGACCGGCGCGCCGTCGCCGAAACCGTCGCCAGAGCCGCCGTCGCCACCAAGCGCACCCGTGCCCGGCGCCTGCCCGACACCGCCCTGGGCGTCCTCGGCCGACGCCCGGGGCCAGGGGTCGTACCCCGGCGGGTCGCCGCCCTGCTCCAGCCCGCCCCGCGCAGCCCGGCCCACCTCCTGATGGCCGCGAGCCTTCTCGTCGCGGTGAGCGGCGTGTGCGCGCTGGACGCCGCTCACGATCTGCACGAATTCCTGGAACTCGCGCACATCGGTTGATGCCGGCGGCCGGTTCGCTCCGTGAGGGCGTCGGGGCGCCGGGGCGTCAGGAGCGTCAGGGGGTCGGCACGAATACTTACCCTCGGTATGGCTGCGCCACATCTTGACGTTAATGGTCCAGACCAATACCTTCCTGTGCGCACCGTTGAATTACCGCTCCCTTCCGGCACACGCACAGGAAACGAGCCTCATGCCTCGAAAGAACCTTTCCCGGCTGACCATCGCCGCCCTCTCCCTCGGCCTCATGGCCACCCTCGCCCCCTCCGCGGGCGCCAACCCCGCCCCGCACGGCGACAAACATGGCTCGCAACCCTCGCACGGCTCGTACAAGCGGGTCGGCTACTTCGCCCAGTGGGGCGTCTACGGGCGGAACTACCAGGTCAAGGACATGGACACCAGTGGGGCGGCGGCCAGGCTGACCCACATCAACTACGCCTTCGGGAACGTGAGCGCCGAGGGGAAGTGCTTCACCGGCAACACCCCGGGAGAGTCCGACGCCTGGGCCGACTACGTACGCCCGCTGGACGCGGCCGGCTCCGTCGACGGCGTGGCGGACACCGACGGCCAGCGCCTCGCCGGCAACTTCAACCAGCTGCGCGAGCTGAAGGCGAAGCATGACGGTCTCAAGGTCCTGATCTCGTTGGGTGGTTGGAGCTGGTCGAAGAACTTCTCGGACGCGGCCCGCACTCCCGCCTCCCGCAGCGCGTTGGTCGCCTCCTGCGTCGACCTCTACATCAAGGGCAATCTGCCCGCCGACGGCGGTCGCGGCGGCGCGGGAGCCGCCGCGGGCCTCTTCGACGGAATCGACCTCGACTGGGAGTGGCCCGGATCGGCCGGCGATGTCGGCACGGTGTTCCGCCCCGAGGACAAGCAGAACTTCACCGCGCTCGTACGGGAGTTCCGCAAGCAGCTCGACGCGTACGCCAAGTCCCGGAAGGGCCACGAGAAGCGCAAGCACTACGAGCTGACCGCTTTCGTCCCCACGGCCCCGGCCAAGATCGACGCGGGATTCGAAGTCTCCAAGATCATGCGGGACTTCGACTTCGTGAACCTCCAGGGTTACGACTTCCACGGCACTTGGGAGCCCACGACCGCCCAGCAGTCCGCGCTCTACGCCAAGCCCGACGACTTCAGCGTCGACCAGACGGTCAACGACTGGCTGCGACGCGGCGCGCCGGCGCGCAAGCTCGTGGTCGGCATGCCCTTCTACGGCCAGGGCTGGACCGGCGTCTCGGGCGACGGCGACGGCATGGGCCGGCCCGCGACCGGGCCCGCCCCGGGCGCCTGGGCGAACGGCAACGAAGACTACGAGGCGCTGAAGAAGCTCGCGGACTCGGGGACGTACACCGTGCACCGCGACGTCAGGAACGGCCACGCCTGGCTCTTCGACGGCACGACGATGTGGACGTACGACGACCCGCAGGTGCTGCGCACCAAGTCGGCGTACGTCCGCGCCAAGGGGCTCGGCGGCGCCATGTTCTGGTCGCTGGACGGGGACACCCCCGACGGCGAGCTGATCAAGGCCGTGGACCGCGCCCTCGGTCGCCGCTAGCGATCCGGGTCAGAGCCGAGCCGGCGGTTCGAGACCCGTCGTCGGCTCGGCCCGCCGGACCGCGACTGCGCGGGATCCCCGGTCACCGGAACCGGGGATCCCGCGCAGTCGATCTTCCTGCCACGAACGGTGCCGGTTCGGGCCTGCCATCATGGTGCGATGGCGCGCGACATCGTGTTCTTCCTCGCTCCCGACGACGAGAGCGCCGCCGGGACGCGACAGCGGGGACCTGGCAAGGCCTTTGACTCTGTGACCTGCCGTTTCATTGAGCCGGACAGTGCCATCGCGGAGTGGGACACGTACTTCGAGGAGCCCTCCGCCGAGATCCCGCATTTTGAGCGGCTCCATGAGCGGTGGCCGGAGTATGTCACCGCCCCCTTGAACGATGGCGTCGAGGTGTTCGCTCTACCGCACCGGTTGACGCGGGCGTTGGCCGACGCCAGCCCCACCGAGCTGGCGGAGCTGGCAGGTCGCTGGACCACGCGGCTCAGGGCTGCCGACGGGGACGATATGACCGACGATGATCTACTGGCGGTCCTGGAGGGTGTGTCCCGGCTGGCGGCGTCCGCGGTGGACACGGGCGGTGGCCTCTACAGCTGGAGCTTCTGACCGCCTGGTGGAACCTTTTCGGGCAGTGGCAACACCCTCGGCTCGGGCGGGCGCTGTCAGCGGGCCCCCGACCGAGGAACAGTGTGCCGCGTTCACGTGCTGCGCCCGGCGCGGGACTGGGCGGCCCGGCGGGGGCGGGCGGGCGTGAGTTGGGCTGCCGCGTCGTTCAGCAGGGTGTCCAGGACGACCGGGTAGGCGCTCTGTGTCATGCGGCCGACCAGCAGTCGTGCGGTGGCGGCGATGTGGGGATGAGTGGCGGCGGGGAGCCGGGCGTAGGTGGAGCTCCACATCTCCTCGTCCGTCTCGCGGGCCTCGTCGGTGAGGGCCAGCGATCCCGCGTCCAGGGCGGCGAAGGCCAGACTTGAGTCGATGAAGGCGTGGTAGACGCGGACCGCGGCGGCGTCGGGGAAGCCCGCGTCGCGCAGGACGCCGAGGATCGCTTCGTCCACCGCGATCTCCCGGGGCCGGCCGGTGACCCGGCTGGCGGTCAGTACGGCGGCCTGCGGATGCGCGAGGTAGGAGGAGTGGATCGCGAGCCCGAGGGCGCGCAGGTCGGCCTGCCAGTGCCCCGTGGCCGTCCAGTTGTCCAGCGCCCGTCCCATGAGTTCCTCGCCGATCGCCCGGGTCAGATCGTCCATACCCGCGAAGTACCGGTAGAGGGTGCTCGGGTCGGCGCCGAGGGCGGCGCCCAGCCGGCGGGCGGTCAGCCCGGTGCCGCCGTGCTCTCTCAGGACCCGCAGCGCGGTCCGCACGATCAGCGTCTCGGAGAGTACGGAGCCTTGCCGGGTCGGACGGCGCCTGCGTCGCGCCCCCTCCGGCACCACCTGTTTCGGCATCGCGTTCCTCCTCCGTTCCGCGTCGGCGTTCCCTGTCGGCCTGTCCCCCGTCAGCCGCCCACCGGCCACCGCCCACCGCCCACCGGCCGGTCTTATGCCAACACAGTTGACCCTAGCCGGTGCCATCCCGTTGCATCGGGGCGACCGGCAGGCGCCCGCCTGCGGGAACGAAAGGTGTGCGACATGCGTGTACTGCTCGTGGGCGCCGGCGGCGTCGGAACCGCCGTCACCCGGATCGCGGCCCGCCGGGACTTCCTGACCCATATGACCGTGGCCGACTACGACCTCTCCCGCGCCGAGAAGGCCGTCGCCGCGCTGGGGGAGCACGGGGGCCGCTTCAGCGCGCGGCGCCTGGACGCCTCAGACGAGGAAGCGGTGCGCCGCGCACTCGCCGAGGACAGGTGCGACGTCCTGCTCAACGCAACCGACCCGCGGTTCGTCATGCCGCTGTTCCAGGCCGCCCTGGCAGCGGGCACGCACTACCTGGACATGGCGATGTCCCTGTCCTCGCCGCACAGCACTCACCCGTACGAGCACTGTGGTGTGAAGCTCGGCGACGGGCAGTTCGAGATGGCCGGCGAGTGGGAGCGGTCGGGCCGCCTGGCTCTGGTCGGCATGGGCGTGGAGCCGGGCCTGTCGGACGTCTTCGCACGGTACGCGGCCGACGAACTCTTCGACGAGATCGAGGAGATCGGCATCCGGGACGGCGCCGACCTGACCGTGGAAGGCTACGACTTCGCCCCGTCCTTCAGCATCTGGACCACCATCGAGGAATGCCTCAATCCGCCGGTGGTCTACGAGAAGGAGCGCGGCTGGTTCACCACCGCGCCGTTCAGCGAGCCGGAGGTCTTCGACTTTCCCGAGGGGATCGGCCCGGTCGAGTGCGTCAACGTGGAACACGAGGAGGTGCTGCTGATCCCCCGCTGGGTCGACGCGCGGCGGGTGACGTTCAAGTACGGCCTCGGCGACGACTTCATCGCCAAGCTCAAGGTCCTCCACGAGCTGGGCCTGGACTCCACCACCGAGGTCACGGTCCCGGGGCGGAGCGGCCCGGTCCAGGTCTCGCCCCGTGATGTGGTCGCCGCCTGTCTGCCCGACCCGGCCACCCTCGGCGACCGCATGACCGGCAAGACCTGCGCGGGCACCTGGGTCAAGGGCGTCAAGGACGGCGCCGTACGTGAGGTGTACCTCTACCACGTGGTCGACAACCAGTGGTCGATGCGCGAGTACGGCTCCCAAGCCGTGGTCTGGCAGACCGCCATCAATCCGGTCATCGCCCTCGAACTGATCGCGGGCGGCGTATGGACCGGCAGCGGGGTCCTCGGCCCCGAGGCGCTGCCGCCCCGCCCGTTCCTCGACCTCCTCACCGCGTACGGCTCTCCCTGGGGCCTGCGCGAGGAGAACTGACGGCGGGTGAGTGTGGATCCCGGTGCGGGTCCGGATCCGGGTGCTGGTGCGAACCCGGACCCGGACCCGGGTGCGGGTACGGGTACGGGTACGGGTACGGGTGCGCGAATCGACTCCGTACGTCGTGGTCGGGGCGAACGCGGGCTCGCCCCTGGGACGCCTACTGACCGGCACGACCCTCTCGCGGGCATACTCGTCATGCGCGATCAGCAGCGGGCGAGCGCGGCCAACTCGGGCCGGGTACTCGCCTCTTGACGAAAGGGAGAGTGTGAGTCCGACGCGACCCGACCCGCCGATACCCCTGTCCGATACCCAACGGCGCATCCGCCGCAGCCGGTTGCTGTTCGTCGCGCCACTCGTGCTGCTCGGGATACTCCTCGCGATCCTGCTGTGGGAGGTCGTACGGTCCAACATGCCGGCAGAGACCCGGGCCGACTGGCCCTGGCGGCTGCGGCTACTCGAACCGGACCCGCTGGGCAGTCTGCTGGCGGTCGCCGCGGGCGCGGTCTTCGCCCGGGCCCAGTACGCCCGTACCGTCAGGCCGTATCTGGGGTGGCGGGCGTCCTGGGAGAAGGGAGACCTCCGGTCGGAGGGCGCGGCATGGCGCGTGGGCATCCTCAACGGCGGCCAGCACACCGCGGTGATCGAGAGCTATGGCTTCCGGGTGGTCCGGGCGGGGGTTTCCGAGGACGGCGACGCGGCGTGGGTGGACGCGCGGGGCGCCGGCGCCGTACTGACCGCGGCGGGGCTCACCGCCGGGGACGACTACCTGCTCGTCTCATTCGGCCCGGGATTCCCGCTGGTCGGCAGCGGGAACTACGAGACCGTTCTGGTGGGCGCCTTCTCGAAGCGCGTGGTCGACCAGGTCGACGCGCTGTATCTGCGGGTACGGGTCACGGACGCCGTGGGCGACAGCCATGAGCGGATCGTGAACTGTCTGAAGGCGGCGCGGGTGGGGCCCCGGCCGGTGTGAGCGCACCCGGGCCGGGCGTGCGGTCCTCCACGTGAACCGCGCCGGCGTCCCGTACCGCTACCCCCGGTCCACGTACGGGGACAACACATGGCCCACCTGCTCGGCCAACGCCCGCGCACGCCATACATCCGGCACGCCGGAACCGTTGAACAGTGTCGGCACAAGGGACTCCGGGCTCAGGACACGCACCGGGCCGTGAGGTGTCATCGCCTCAAGGAACCCGCCGGCGACCGGGGAACCATGAACGACTATCAGGGGCCGTACCGCCGCCGGATGCAAACCGGCGACGGTTGCGACCGCCCGCGCGTACGAGGCGACCTTCTCGATCTGGTTGTGACGGTCGTCCGGCCCGCAGTGCACCCGCCCGGACACAAGCCCCGTGGTCCAAGTGCGGCGCCACGCCTTCGTGTCCAGCACCACCACCGCCGTACCGCACGGGCTTATCAGGACGTGGTCCAGGTTGAACCGGCGCCCGTACAGCATCAGGTCGTGCCACACCACCCACCCCCGCGCCTGAACCTCGGCGAGTAATCGGGCGGTCCGCTCCTCCCCCGCGGCGCCGTGCGACCACAACGCCGCTCTCGCGTCCGCGCGGCGCGTCGCGCGCCGTCCGACGCCCATCCAGGCCAGGACGCGCCGCCACCAGCCCTTCCGTGCCGCCGCTCGCAATGCCGCGGCACGCGCCGAAGCCGAGTTCCCCGCACTCATCGAGTGGTCTCCCCGCCGTAGTGACGAACCTCGCCGCGACGACCGTCGTGGGCGAGACAGGTGGTCAGGTGCCCCGCGTACGGATTGCGGCGCAGCGCCGTCCTCTCGCGGTGGCACCCCACGGTGTCACGCGATCACCGCCCTGACCATGAGGCCAAAGCCCGTCCACTTACGGGGAGTTGGGTACGGGGCGACGAGTCGCGCCGGGCGGCGGGCCGAGGCCGGCGGGCGATCCATGGCCTCGTGGTCGAGCGGGCGAGCGGGCGAGCACGAGCTCGAACGGACGCCGTGACCGAGGACCACACGCCGAACCAGCCACGTTCAGCCGTCTACAACTCGGTCCCCTTGCCAGGTGATCGACGTCAGCGCGTCCAGGCCACCGTTCGCCAGTCCCTTGTAGGTCACCGTCCGGGTGGGGCCGAGTTCGTGTGCGGTCCGGCGGGCCAGGTCGGTTCCCTCGGAGAACAGCCGCTGCCACTCGGCGTCGTACTTGCCCTCCTCCCGGTCTCGCACGTACAGGTTCAGCGTGGTGTCGATACTCCCCGCCCACGTGTACAGAGCGGCGACGAGGTCGTCGGAGAGCGGCAGGGCGGCGGCGGGATCATCCGGGAAGAAGTCCCCGAATCCTTCGGAGCGCAGCGGACCGAACCTGTACTCGCCCTCGACCGTGATGTCGAGCGGGTGCGGGGCCGCACCGTGGGGATCGCGCTCCCAGTGGAGGCGATCGCAGCCCCAGCACAGCCACTTCACCGACCCGTGACCCTCGTCCCAGTAGCGCACCGTCCATGACGGCCCCAGATGCCTGGCCAGTCGCTGAGCGGCCGCCAGACCCCGTTTTACGTACTTACGCAGGTCCGGGCGCGAGGCGAAACCCCCTGCCGGGTGGGTCAGCGACCAGGAGCGCAGCGCGTCCGTCAGATCTGCCGGGAGGTCCAGCCGGGAATCGTCCAGGGCGATGCCACGGGTGAAGGCGCCGAGGTCCTCGAAGGCCCCGGGATCCTCCGACTCGTACAGCGGGGACTGCTCGTCTCGGGCCCGCACGAGCACGTGGCGCAGCTCATCGAAGGTCATACGGGATTTGCTCCGATCACTAATCCGTCGTCTCAGGAGGGGCAGCGGCAGCGGATCGTGCGCCTGGGCAGCACCAACTCGGTGCGCTATCGACAGGCGATGACGCTGCCGGCCTCGGCCGGGGGAACCGCGTGCCGGTCATCGCGCAGCTGGTGAAGGTCAACGAGGAGACGGTTCGTGACCTGATCCACCGGTTCAACTCGACCGCATCGAGCACGTGCTGGAGTACTTTCCCGAACGCGTCTTCGTGTTCGTGTTCGCCTTCGCCTTCGCCTTCGACGAGTTCGGCCCGCTGGGCATCCGCCCCACCGGCGGGTCCTGCCGGGCCAGGCAGGGCCGCCCCGGCCGGGTCCCGTGAGTCGTCCCCGTCATCTCTCAGCGACTGGCGACCCGGCTCGGCGCCAACTCGGCGATGACCTCGTCGCCATCAACTGCTCCCGTCGGCAGGAAACCCAGCGATTTGTAGAGCCGTCCGGCAACGGCGTTGTCCGGCTGATACGACAGCCGGATCGTCCAGCAACCCTCCTGCGCCGCCAACCAGCCCGTCATGGTCAGCAGAAGGGCCCGGCCGATGCCCTTGCCCTGCTCGGCACCATCGATCAGCATTCCCCCGATCCAGTGCGAGCCGTCCTCGTCCAGACCCCACATGACGTGTCCGACGACCACGTCGTCGGCGTAGACCGCCAGCGAGTTCCAACTGTCCTCAAGCGTCGACAGCAAGAGGTAGCGGGCTGCCATGGCCGGGACATGGCTTCGCTGCTCGTCGAGAGGCACGATGTCAGCGACTGCCCGCCAGTTCTCGTCGCCCACCTCCCGTAGGGTGACGCGCCGTCCGGTCCGGTCGAAAGATCCGTGGTCGATCATCCGATGAGACTACTGCTCGTACTTCAGTGACGCGATGGACAATGCCGGTCACCGCACCAGGGTCACCGGCCGTGCGGCAGATCATCTCAGTTGCCGACCTGCGCCCCACGCCCGATCCTGGGCACCGGACGAACGAGGAGAACAGGATGGGGATCATGCTCTTCCCCGGAGACGGCGATGTGACCAGCCCCGACATCTCGTGGTCCTACACAGGCTTCAGCATGTTCAGGAAGTGGCTGGCCCATGCCGAGGGGTTCAGGCTCTCCGAGATGTGCGGCTTCGGCGGAGACCGCCCGTGGATCGGCGTCTCCACAACGCTGGCACCACTTCTCGACCATCCGGATGACGACGGCCCGGACCTTACGCCCGCTCAATGCGCGGCCATGCTGCCCCGGCTGGAGGCAATCATCGGCCAGCGGCAACACGATGACAGCGACCCCGTTCTCCGACGGCGCCTCGAAGACACCCGCCAGCTGGTCGCTGTCATGAACCTCTGCTTGGACAAGGACGTTGAGCTCATCTTCGGCTGACCACCGGACCGCAGACGATCGCGGCCCGCCCTGCGCGCCGCGCACGGCGCCTGTCCGACATCCACCGGGACGCCACGCACTTCACGACCGGCTACGAACACACTTTCGCCCACGAGCTGGACCGCCGTCGGGCCGCCGACGGCATCCGCGGGTAGCGCAACAGGGACCCGCGGCGCCCCAACTCCGCTGTCACGTCCCACTCCATCGACCCGGAATCCGCCCAGCGCCTCCGGGCGCCGGGCGAAGTCCCGATCAAGGCGTGAGCGGGCGGCCTTCCGTGCCCGTGGTCAACCGGCGCCCCGGGCTGTTCCCGCCGGGCTCCGTCAGGAAGTGGCTGCCGGGTGCGGGTCGCCGAGGTACGGGAACCGGTCCAGGGTGTCGGTGTGTGGCGTCAGGCCGGAGGGCGGCGCCTCGTTCTTGGTGAGGAACGCGACGCGGATGTCGATGACATCTTCCGTGAACGTACGGCCGTTGGGATACGCCGCGGGCTTGGACGGGTCGAAGTGCAGCACGTCCGGCAGGATGCCGTGCTCGTCGAGCGCCGCGATCGCCTCCTCCCGTGTGTAGTCGCCGGTGTGGCCCAGCAAGTGGACGAACTGGTCCGTCCACCGCGCCCGGTCGTTGACGGGCTCGCCGGCGTTGTACTCCTCCTTGGTGTCGTCGGTGTTGAAGAAGCTGCTCACCGACGGGTGCCCGGCCCGGTCCGCGTGTACGAGTTCACCGTCGCGCAGGACGCTGCACCGGCCCCAGACGTGCAGCTCGGACCGCGGCGCCAGCGCCGCGGTCGGCAGCTCGACGGCCATGGAGAAGACGTTGGCCGTGCTGTTGGAGTCGACGCCGGTCCACGGGGACTCCCCGCTCACATGCGGTTCGGTGAAGTTCCGCTTACCGCTGGTGTCGAAGAGTTTCTGGACGCCGTCGAAGTCGAAGAAGAAGGCGTCACTGCGGCTGCCGGCGGCCACCTTGTAGTCGCCGCTGACGACCACGTTGGCCTCGGTGCCGAAGGACACCGCGGCGTCCGACACGATCCTGGTGCCGACGGCCTCGGGCTCGCGGGACTCCGTACCGGTGGCCATGAAGACGCTGTAGGTCTGCGATCCGTCGGCCGCCGGCCGGCCGAAGACCCAGCTGAATGCGATGTCGGTCAGGTAGTCGCCGTCGTTGTCGATGTTCAGGCGGTACACGGCGTCGGGGTGCAGGGCGTCCGCGTTGGGATTGGCGTTGAGAATGAGAACGGTCCTGCTCGGATCGCCGGGTGCCGCGAAGGCGTACAGGTCGCACAGATCGAGACGCTGGTCGCCGAGCGGCGCCCCGAGACTGAGGCCGGTGAAGTGGTTGGACATGTCAGGCTTTCCTCTGCTCGCTCGCCGGGAGACCGCCAGAGCGCACGAACAGCCGTTCCACCGCTCGTGAGGTGCGTCCGCACCCGGGCGGTGCGGCCAAGCTAGCCCGCCACGGCAGTCCGACCGCCGAAGGCGAAAGCACCGCCGTGAAATGGCGCCCGAATGGGCCACCGCAAGGGGCGACAACCGGGCGGCGACCGGGCGACACGCCGTCGAGCGGTACGGGCAGGGCGGGGGCGGAGGCGTTTCGCAGGCGGACCGGATGTCCGTAGTCACCGGCGACGGGCGTCCTGCCGTCGAGGGGCGTCCTGCCGTCGGAGGGTGAGGGACGTCGCCGCCTCCGGGGCGGCGGACCCGACCCAGCGGGTCCGCCGCCCCGGTGACGTCGATGTGGCCGAGGCCGTCGGGTCGGGCGACGGGCCGAAGGCACGCCGGACGGCGGCCGGGGCGTCATCCGACGGGCTTCGCTACCAGCCGGTCTTCACCCCGTTGTAGGCCTTGCGGCAGTCGGCGTTGGTGGCCTCCACGGCGAGCTTCTGCATGGCGTTCTGCCAGACCTTCTTGGCCACCTTCTCCAACTCCCGCGTCTGGGCGGGGATGTTCGGGGCGTACTTCTTGATCGTCCCGATGGCGGAGGTGCTGAACTTGTTGCACACGGGTCCGGCGGCGTTCCGGTAGCGGGTGTCCAGGTCCGTGGCCACCGCTTGGCCGTTCCTGGTGGCCCAGGTGTTCCAGGACGCGCACGCGTTCTCGGTGAAGGCCTCCTGGTCGGCCTCGCTCAGGGCTCCGGCCTCGTTCAGGAAGGCGCTCTGGACCTTGTCCGGGACCGTGAAGTCCGCGACGGGGAACTTGTCGAGGGTTTTGAGCAGCGCCTCCTGACACGCGGGCGGCAGCGGAGCCGCCTGCGCGGAGGCGGGGAAGGCCAGGCCGGAGGAGAGGAGAGCCGCGGTGAGGACCGCGCTCCGGGCGGTACGCGAAAGGGTCATGGGGGTGCTCCTTGCGTGCGGGATGTGGCGCTCTGGCGACGAATCGTCACCCGGTTGCAGAACGACCTCCGTCTCCCGCAGGTCACGGCGGCCGTCGGGCCGGCGGGGGTGGCCGGACGGTCAGGTGGGTCGTGCGCGCTGTGCGACTGCGCCGGGGTCCGGCGTGTGCGCGGGCGCGTTCGCGCCGGGCCCGGAGTGGTCCGGGGCGCGGTGCTTCCGTTCCGGTGGGAGTGCGTCGCGGGTACGCCGGCGGAAGACCATGAACCCGGCCAGCGCCGCCCCCAGCAGCCAGAGTGACTGGATCGCGAGGCCCTGGGCCACGGGCGCGGTGGAGAAGGCGGCGGCCATGCTGGCCTGCACGGCTCCGTACGACGGCAGCAGGCGTACGACGGCGCTGTCCGACCCGGAGCTCGACAGGGGATTCTGCAGGGCGACGTCGATGATGCTGATCATGAGGATGGCGAACATGCCCTCCACCTCGCGGCGGAGCACGGAGCCGAAGATCACTCCGAGCGCGCCGTACGTCAGCGCGGCGCAGAACAGCGCGGCGGCGAGCATGAGGGGCTGCCGGGGGGACCAGGCGAAGCCGGCGGCGGCCGTGGCGTACACGGCGACGGCCGCGCAGACCAGGGTGAGCGCGGAGAGCTTGGCGAGGACCAGGTGGTGACGCGGGTATCCCGCCATGGCCAGGCGCCGGTCGAAGGCACCACCCGTGAAGGTGGCGGCGAACATCATGAACCCGGCGATCAGGGTGACCGCGTTCAGCGCGCCGGTGATCTGGGTGAGGTGATTTCCGGGCGGGGTCAGGATCTCGCCCGTGGCCCGCAGCCGGAACGGCGCGGGCCGGTCGGGAATGGTCGCGTAGGCCAGGGCGATCCACACGGGGATGTACACCACCACCAGCAGCATCGCGAAGCGGTTGCGGGCGTGCCCGATCAGCGCGTACCGGGAGGCCGTGGTGAACAGGGACCAGTGCCGCCTCATGCCGCCGCCTCCGCGCAACGGTCCTGGCGCAGGAGGCGCCCGTCCTCCAGGCGCCACAACTGGTCCAGCCGCTCGACGTCGTACGCCAGGTGCGAGACGACCAGCACCGAGCGTCCGGCGTCGCGCAGCGTCGTCGCCAGCTCCCAGAAGCGCAGGTACGTCTCCCAGTCGAAGCCCTGGTAGGGCTCGTCGAGCAGCAGCACGTCCGGGTCGTGCATGAGCGCGAGGGTGAGGTTCAGCTTCTGCCGTGAGCCGCCGCTGAGCAGACCCGCGCGCTGGTCGGCGTACTCGGTGAAGGCCAGGGTCTCCATCACTTCCTCGGCTCGCCGCAGGTCCGCGAGACCGAAGGCGTGCCGGAAGAAGTCCAGGTGCTGGCGGACGGTGAAGGAGTCGTCGAGGACCACGGACTGCGGGCAGTAGCCGAACCTGCCGCTGTGGTGCACCGAGCCCCGGTCCGGGCGGAGTTCACCGGCGAGGATCCTCAGCAGAGTCGTCTTGCCCGCGCCGTTCTCCCCGACGATCCCGGCGAGGACCCCGGGCCGCAGCGGGAGGTCGACGCCCCGTAGAACGGCGTGCTGCCGGTAGGAGTGGTGCACATCTGTGACGTCCATCGCGCTGCTCCGTCGTGCCAGGTCTTCCCGATGGCCACGGAAGCGGTACGCGTCTTCCGATGGGCGGCGGAACCGGTCCGCCGGTGCCCAACGAGCAGGCGGCACAAGGGAAACGGCGCCAGGAAAGCTGATCGAGTGCGCGGCCGCCCTGCCGTCGCCGACGGACATGTCGCGGGCGATCACGCGCGAGTGGCGCCGCAATCGCAGAACGTACGTGTCCATCTACCGCCACGGGATCGAGAGTTGACGTCCGCTCCTACCGAGGTTGCCTCCGCCGGGAACGCCGAGCAGACAGGCGCCGCGCAGGCAGGCGCCGCGCACGCGGGGCCGGCCCGGCCATGCCCTGCCCGCCGTGGCCGGCCCCGGCGCCTCCGCGTCACAGCGGCGCAGACGCTTCCGCCAGTTCGCCCACGGCCTGCTCCCACAGTTCCGGAAGCAGCTCCCCGAGCGGAAGGGCGCGGTCGGCCACGAAGGACGACTCGGCCAAGTTGGCGAAGAACGAGAGACCCACCCCGAAGAGGTGGCCGGGCACGAGCAGGGGAAGCAGCGCGACGCCTGTCACGCGGCCGTCCCCCAGACTTCCCTTGTCGGCGACCGGCATGGACGTGGCCATGACGTCGGTGACGCGCGGGGAGAGCATCCTTCGCAGGTACCACTCGGTCGGGCGGTCCGGCATGTGGTGGACCAGGTCCTGAATGGCCTGCCGCCAGGTCTCGCTCCGCAGTCTCCGGGTCCTGGCCATGACCTGCTCCAGTCGCCGCAGGGATTCACCGTCCCGGGATCCGGTCCCGCGTTCCGGGGCGGTCCGTACGGGCAGTTCCAGCGGCAGGGCGAAGCAGCGGTTGCCCCAGGTCTGTTCATCTCCCGGGCGGCGTGCGTCGACGGGCAGCAGCGCCCGTACCCGGGGGAGCGGGACGCCGGACCGGGCCGACCAGGCCGACAACGCCCCCGCGAGCGCGGCCAGATGGACGTCGTGGGCCGATCCGCCATGTGCCGCGGCGATCCGGCGGAGAGTGTCCGCCGGTACGCGGCCCCGCCACAGCCGCCGTTCTCCCGTGGGGACTTGAGGGACGGCCGGGCGGCGGGCCCGAACGGCGAGGGACCCGGCCAGGAACATCGTGGTCAGCCCGACCGCCGTGCCCACCCGCCGTGGCAGACCGACCAGACGGCCCTTCCTCGGCACGGGGCGTGCCGAGGGCTCCCCCTCGCCCAGCATGGTCCGGAAAGTCATCGCGGCGGCCGAACCGTCCTGGCAGGCATGGTGGAAGCGGTAGCACACGGCGTACTCGTCGGGCACATGGCCGTGGACCAGCCAGACCCCCCAGTAGGTGCCGGGCGTGAACGGCGTGTCGAGCGCGGTGCGCAGGGCGGCGTCCCATCCCGTGGGGCCGTTCGCGACCGCCTCGTGGACGTGCCGGTCGACGGTGAAGCCGGCGTCCGGCCGCCAGCGGGGGCGCCCTGAGCCCCCCTCGACCAGGCTTGTGAGCATGGGCAGCCGGCGCAGGCGGAAGCCGACGTACGCGCGGAAGTCCGCCAGGCTCGGGGGCGGACCACTCAGATACGCGACACCGCCCGCGTCCCAGCGGACGTCGGGGTGGCGGCGTTCCATGGCGAAGAACGCGC
>NZ_JARJHW010000229.1:0-10887 GCF_040560175.1 Streptomyces panacea | reverse complement strand
CGTTTCCGACTCTATCAGAACCTTTCGGCGCCTGATTCCCAGTCGGCGGGAACGCTTTAAGTTATCCGCTTTCGCGTTTCCCTTTCGGCATGTCCACTACGTTAACCGATTTCCCGGGCGACTCATAATCGAGCCGAGAGGTTCGAATTTCGGCATGCCGAAATAGAACCCCGCCAGGGGCAAATCGTAGGTAGTGGGTGGCCACTCCGGGCTGCTGAAGAGCAAGACCGGTTCAAAGCGGCTCGGACTACATTAGGGCTCCCGAACCGGCGCGTCAAGTTGCCCGGCGGCGGGGGGTGTGTGCTCGGTACGGGCTCACCGTGGGGTCGCCGTCGATCCAGTAGCGCCAGGGGTGCGGGGCACCGTCACCGCCCACTCCGGTGCGTGGGCCGTTGCGTACCTGGTCACTTGGGGGTGGTGCGCCCGTGAGCATCGACAGGGGCGCGGCGCCGCCGGCACAGACGTCCGCGCCGTTCAAGGCGCGGTCGACGGACAGGCCGGTGGCCAATCGGGCCGGGCCTTTGGCCAGTTCCTTGTCGTTACGGGCCGAGAGACGTCGTTTCCGCACCTGCTCCGCGCCCTCCAGGACCTCGCCGGCGCGCAGCAGCACGCCGCTCGCCCGTCCCACCGGGCCGCACACCAGGTTGAGGCAGTGCCACATGCCGTAGGTGAAGTAGACGTACGCGTGGCCCGGCGGGCCGAACATCACGTCGTTGCGGGGCGTACGGCCCCGGAAGGCGTGGGAGCCGGGGTCGATGTCGCCCGCGTACGCCTCCACCTCCGTGAGGCGGAGCTCTATCGTTCCTTGCGCCGTCCGGCGCAGGAGAGTTCGGCCCAGCAGGTCCGGGGCGACTTCCAGCACGGGCCGGTTGAAGAAGTCGCGGGGCAGCGGCGTACGGTCGGGGCGCTCGATCATGTCGTCCGAGCGTAGCGGGGGAACCGCCCGCGGTCGTGACGCGTATGTAGAGGTCAGGATCTAGGAGGAGTGACTATGGGCTTCAAGAGGCTGCTCGCGAGCATGGGCGCCGGCGGTGCGTCCGTCGAGACCGAGCTGACCGAGCAGAACGTCGTGCCGGGCGGAGTCGTCCAGGGCGAGGTGCGGGTTCAGGGCGGGTCGGTCGACCAGCAGATCGAGGGACTCTCCGTCGGTCTCCAGGCGCGCGTCGAGGTCGAGGGCGGTGACCAGGAGGTCAAGCAGGACCTGGAATTCGTCAAGCAGCGCCTCGGTGGCGCCTTCGCGGTGCAGGCCGGCGCGGTGCACGTCGTGCCCTTCG
The DNA here is from genome assembly GCF_040560175.1 of Streptomyces panacea. NCBI lineage: Bacteria > Bacillati > Actinomycetota > Actinomycetes > Kitasatosporales > Streptomycetaceae > Streptomyces > Streptomyces panacea. The sequence continues at coordinate 9,613 of NZ_JARJHW010000229.1, read as the reverse complement.
GCCTGGAGATCCCGTGGGAGACCCCGGTGACGAGCATCGCCGGGCAGCAGCTGCACGGCATGAACATCGGTGTGACGACGGAGCTGGAGATCGCTCGGGCACTGGACTCCGGCGACCTGGACCCGATCAACGTCCACCCGCTCCCGGCGCAGCAGGCCATCCTGGACGCCTTCGTCAACCTGGACTTCCGCTTCAAGAGCGCGGACATGGAGCGCGGGCACATCCGGGGGACGCGTCAGCGCCTGCCCTTCTACCAGGAGATCGAGTTCGTCCCGCCGCAGCGGTACCGCGGGCTGAACCAGGTCGAGCTCACGTTCATCGCGGACGACCGCGAGATGGACGTCATCCTGGAGATGGACAAGAAGCCGGGCCTCTTCAGCGAGGGCAGCGACTCGTTCCGCGCGTTCAAGGTGGGTCTGAACGACTTCCAGGGAACCGACTGGGCCGCCTACCTCAACCAGTGGATCGCCGACGTCGGCGGACGTCGTAACTGGGCCTGACGTCTGTCCGGCCATAGTCTCGGTCCCGGAAGGCCGCCGGGACCCGCGAGGCCCGGCGGCGCGAAGCCGAATTCCGGAGGTTCAGTAGTGACCGAGGCGAAGAGGGCTCCACTCCCTCATGACTTCCACCCGCCGGTGCCGTCCTTCACCGTGGTGAGCGACGACATCGCGCCCGGTGCGGTCCTGAAGGACGCCCAGGTCTTCGCGGCGGGGAACACCTCACCGCATCTGCGGTGGGAGGGGTTCCCCGCGGAGACCAAGAGCTTTGCCGTGACGTGCTTCGACCCCGACGCGCCGACCGGCAGCGGTTTCTGGCACTGGACGCTGTTCGACATCCCGGCGTCGGTCACCGAGCTTCCGGCGGGCGCGGGTTCCGGCTCGTTCGAGGGGCTTCCCAAGGGCGCCGTGCACGCCCGTAACGACTACGGGTCGAAGGAGTTCGGGGGCGCCGCTCCCCCGGCGGGTGATCCGGCGCACCGTTATGTGTTCACGGTGTACGCGGTGGACGGCGACACGCTGGGCCCGGACTCGGACGCCTCGCCCGCCGTGGTCGGCTTCAATCTGCGCTATCACACGCTGGCGCGTGCGCGGCTGATCGGTGAGTACGCCGCCGCGGCGGAGAGCTGACCGTTCAGCCGTTGTTTGCCCTGCCCTGGTCTTGGAGAGATCAGAGCAGGGCATTTTTTTGTTGCGGGGGCAATTGGGGTCGTCCCCGGAACTCGGATCGGCGGATATTGCGTTGTCCATCTCGGCGCGCCCGGCCAAAGTTGATCCCAGCCCGCCGTCCGGCGGGGCGGCACACGGGAGGTGGGCGGGATGCGGGACACGCTGGTACTGAATGCGAGCTTCGAGCCGCTGTCGACGGTGACACTCAACCGTGCGGTGGTGCTGGTCCTTCAGGACAAGGCCGTCGTCGAGCAGTCCCACCCGGCTCTGCGGGTGCGTGCGGCCGCGGTGGATCTCCCGGTGCCCCGGGTGATCAGGCTCTGCCGGTATGTACGGGTGCCCTTCCGAAGACAGGCTCCGTGGTCGCGACGGGGAGTGCTGATACGCGACCAGCACCGGTGCGCGTACTGCGGTCGGCGGGCGACGACCGTGGACCATGTGGTGCCGCGGTCGCGTGGCGGTGCGGACAGCTGGATCAATACGGTCGCCTCGTGTGCCGAGGACAATCACCGCAAGGCCGACCGGACGCCGGAGCAGGCGGGAATGCCCCTGCTGCACGAGCCGTTCGTGCCGTCTCCCGCCGACGCGATGCTGTTGACGCTGCGGGCCGGTGAGCGGTCGGCGCTGCCGCAGTGGCTGGCGGGGGTCGGCACTGCCGCGTAGCCCTTGACGCTTCTGCCTGCTGTCGCCGGACGGCCCGTCTCCGTATGCCGGAGGCGGGCTCTGTCGTGTGCGGTCCCCTCAGCGCGTGACCAGCTGGACGATGGCAGCCGTGCCGACGACCACGATCGTCGCGCGCATCACCGCGGGTGACAGCCGCCGGCCGACCTTCGCGCCCAACTGGCCGCCGATCGCCGAGCCCACGGCGATGAGCGCGACCGCGGTCCAGTCGAACTCCGCCACGAAGAGGAAGAAGGTCGCGGCGATGGTGTTCACGATGGCGGCGAGGACGTTCTTGACGGCGTTGAGGCGCTGCGTCTCCTCGTCGATCAACATGCCCATGAGGGACATGTAGATGATCCCCTGGGCCGCGGTGAAGTAGCCGCCGTAGACGCTGGCGGCCAGTACGCCGCCGAAGAGCAGCGGTCCGCCGTCGGTCTTCGTGGCGACGTTCGCGCGCTCGCGGTGGCGCCGGACGGTCTTGGAGAGGCGGGGCTGGAGGATCACCAGGACGAGGGCGAGACCGACCAGGATCGGCACGATCGTCTCGAAGGCCGTCGAGGGCAGTGAGACGAGCAGGATCGCTCCGCCGAGTCCGCCGCAGACGGAGGCGGTGCCCAGGCGCATGACGCGGCGGCGCTGTCCGGCGAGTTCCGCGCGGTAGCCGATGGCTCCGCTGACGGCGCCCGGTATCAGGCCGAGTGCGTTGGAGACGGTGGCGGTGACGGGTGGCAGGCCGGTCGCGAGCAGCACCGGGAAGGTGATCAGCGTTCCTGAGCCGACGATCGCGTTGATGGTGCCGGCGCAGGTGCCCGCGACGAACACGGCGAGCATCTCCCAGATGGTCACGCGACACGTCCCTCGGTGATCGGTGGTGGTAGCACCGATCATGCCCGACGGCGGGCCGGGTCCCGTACGACGGGTGGTGGGTCTGGTGCGTCGTACGGGACCGTGCAGTGCGCCTCAGTCGAGCGGCGGCTGCTGGCGCCGGTCCTTGCCGCCGGTGTTGAAGCCCGGTACGCCGGCGCCGAGGTTGTCGAACGCGCCGCTGAGTCCCTTGAGCGCGTCGCCGATCTCGCTGGGCACGATCCAGAGCTTGTTGGCGTCGCCCTCGGCGATCTTGGGGAGCATCTGGAGGTACTGGTACGCGAGGAGCTTCTGGTCGGGGTCGCCGGCGTGGATGGACTCGAAGACCGTACGGATCGCCTGGGCTTCGCCCTCCGCGCGCAGGGCGGCGGCCTTGGCCTCACCTTCGGCGCGCAGGATCGCGGACTGCTTCTCGCCCTCGGCGGTGAGGATCGCGGACTGGCGGATGCCCTCGGCGGTGAGGATCGCGGCGCGCTTGTCGCGGTCCGCGCGCATCTGCTTCTCCATCGAGTCCTGGATGGAGGTCGGCGGCTCGATGGCCTTGAGCTCGACGCGGTTGACGCGGATGCCCCACTTGCCGGTGGCTTCGTCGAGGACCCCGCGCAGGGCCGCGTTGATCTCCTCGCGTGAGGTGAGGGTCCGCTCCAGGTCCATGCCACCGATGATGTTGCGCAGTGTGGTGACGGTGAGCTGTTCGATCGCCTGGATGTAGCTGGCGACTTCGTACGTCGCGGCGCGGGCGTCGGTGACCTGGTAATAGATGACCGTGTCGATGTTGACGACCAGGTTGTCCTGGGTGATCACCGGCTGGGGCGGGAAGGGGACGACCTGTTCACGGAGGTCGATGCGGTTGCGGATCGAGTCGATGAACGGGACCACGATGTTCAGGCCCGCGTTGAGCGTGCGGGTGTAGCGCCCGAAGCGCTCCACGATGGCGGCGCTCGCCTGCGGGATGACCTGGATCGTCTTGATCAGGGCGATGAATACAAGCACCACCAGGATGACCAGGACGATGATGATTGATGGCATCGCGTTCCTACTGCCCTTCGCTGCCGGACTGGCGGACTGTCAGATGATCGAGTTTGGCAGAACACGCCTGTGTGTGCGGGGCGTTCGGCCTGGTTGTCTCACTTCGTACGGCGTGCGGGGGCGCCCGGAGGAGCGCTCACATCACTACCGCGGTCGCGCCGTCGATGTCGGCGACGTCGACCTTCTCCCCCGGTTCAAAGGTCTGTTCGGCGTCGAGGGTGCGTGCCGACCAGACCTCCCCGGCGAGTTTGATCCGGCCACCGCTGCCGTCGACCCGTTCGAGGACGACGGCCTGACGCCCCTTCAGGGCGTCGATTCCCGTGGCCAGGCGGGGAGTTCGGGTGCCTTGTCTGGCCGCCAGGGGCCGTACGACGGCGATGAGGGCGACCGAGACCGCCACGAAGACAAGGACCTGCGCCACGATTCCGCCGCCCAGCGCGGCGACGACGGCACCGGCCACCGCGCCCGCGGAGAACATCCCGAATTCGGGCATCGCCGTCAGGACGAGCGGAATGCCCAGTCCTACGGCCGCGATCAGCCACCACACCCATGCTTCGATTTCCACATCATCATGGTAGGTCGGCGGGTCCGGTCCGGACAGGGGGTGCAATCAGGTCATCAGAGGTACGTGGCACTGTCGGGGCCACCGGGGCGGGCGAGGTCAGCGCAGTGGCAGACCGCGCGCCGACCAGCGCTCGTTGGCCTGCTCGACGATGAGCGGGAGACCGAAGCAGAGGGAGAGGTTACGGGACGTCAGCTCGGTCTCCATGGGGCCCGCGGCGAGGACCTTGCCCTGGCGGATCATGAGGACGTGCGTGAAGCCGGGTGCGATCTCCTCGACATGGTGGGTGACCATGATCATGGAGGGGGCGTACGGGTCCCTGGCGAGCCGGCCGAGGCGGCGTACGAGATCCTCGCGGCCACCGAGGTCGAGACCGGCGGCGGGCTCGTCGAGGAGCAGCAGTTCGGGGTCGGTCATCATCGCGCGGGCGATCAGGGCGCGCTTGCGCTCGCCCTCGGAGAGGGTGCCGAACCTGCGGTCCAGGTACTCGGTCATGCCGAGCCGGTCGAGGAAGGCGCGGGCGCGCTGCTCGTCGACCTCGTCGTAGTTCTCGTGCCAGGTGGCGGTCATGCCGTACGCGGCGGTGAGGACCGTCTGGAGCACGGTCTGGCGCTTGGGCAGCTTCTCGGCCATGGCGACGCCCGCCATGCCGATGCGGGGGCGGAGTTCGAAGACGTCCACCTTGCCGAGCTTGTCGCCGAGGATCTTCACCTTGCCGGTGGAGGGGAAGAGGTAGCTGGACGCGAGGTTGAGCAGGGTCGTCTTCCCGGCGCCGTTGGGGCCGAGGATCACCCAGCGTTCGCCTTCCTTGACGGACCAGGAGACATCGTCCACCAGAGCGCGTCCGTCGCGGACCACGGATACGTCCACCAGCTCCAGTACATCGCTCATGAGCGCGTTGTCTCCCCATGCTGTCTTGAGATCTGGCATGCGCCTGTGGGCGCAGCTCCACAGGGAAAACCTACGCCACCGGTCCGGCGGTCAACGCTTTAGGTCCGTTGCCTAGGCTGGGGCCATGCTTTGCGAACCACGCTCAGGACTGTTGGCGGCCTGGGGAAATGCCCTCCTTGCCGGTTTCGTATCGCCGGACGACGCGGCTCTCGCGATCGTCGGGCCGGACGCGGTGCACCGGGTGGCGGGGCTGCCGGGTGAGGCGGGGCCGGTCGGGCTGACTCTGGCGCTCGGCCGGCTGCGCGCGCTGGGGGTGGGCGGGTACCGGGTGGCGCTTCCGGCGCCGGGCCATCCGCTGGGGCTCAGCGGGCCGCCGGACTTCAACGCCCGCGCGCTGGAGGCCGAGGAGGCGGTGGTCGCCTCGGGGGCGCCGTACGGGCTGGTGCCCGAGGTGTCCGCGGTGGGCCCGGAGGGCGACCTTCATGTGGAGGTGGTCTGGCACTGTCTGCCGGTGCGCGAGGCGCCGCCGGCGGACGTGCCGTCGCTCGGGGAGGCGGAGCGGGAGCTGGCCGAGGCGCTGCGGGACGCGACGGACGTGCTGTCGCGGCTGGATGTCGCGGGGTCGGGGCCGGTGGCCGAGGCCGCGCTGGACGCTTACCGGGCGCGGGCGGAGCGGGGCCGGGAGGTACTGGCTCCGGGCTATCCGCCGCGCGCCGTACGGGTGCTGGAGCTGGCGCAGCGGGTGGGGCTGCTGGTCGTGCTGGCGCGGGAGCACGGGCACGGCGGGGCGGTGAGCGCGTCGGAGATGGCGGCGCGTGGTGAGGCGTTGCGGCCGGTGGAGCGGGTGGCGCGGCGGGCGCAGGTGGCCGCGTACAACGCGTATGTGGAGGAGAGGGAGCGCGGGCCGCGCTGAGCGCGGTCGTGGGGTGTGACCAGGAGTGTGATGAACGGCACGGCCCCGGTGCCCGTCGCTGAGGACGGGTACCGGGGCCGCGGCGCCTCGAGGGCGGTGGGTCAGGCGTTGAGGCCGCTGTTGGCGAACGCGGGGTTGAGGACGCCGATCACGTTGACCGTGTTGCCGACCGCGTTCACGGGGATCTGCACCGGGACCTGAACGAGGTTGCCGGAGCCGACGCCCGGCGAGTGCACGGCCTTGCCGCCGGCGTCGGCGTGCGGGCCGCCGGTGGCGAAGGCGGCACCGGAACCCGCGGCGACGAGTCCGCCGGCGATCATGGTGAGGGCGGCGGCCTTCTTGAGGTTGTTCATTTTCAGGATCCTCCATCGCAAGGACCGCGGCGGTAATCCGCGGCACGTCATGGAGAACGCCCGGGCACCGCCGGGGATACGCCGTGTGGGGGACATACACCCGACGGTATGAATCTCAGATCGAAATACGACGTTCCGTATTACCGGCCGGGACCCGCCCGAGGCCGCCGCTCAGCCGGCGATCCCGTGCCGTACGGCCCACAGCGCGGCCTGTGTGCGGTCCGCGAGATCCAGCTTCATCAGAATGTTCGAGACATGCGTCTTGACGGTCTTCTCCGAGAGGACGAGCGCGCGGGCGATCTCCCGGTTGGAGCGGCCGTCCGCGATCAGGGTGAGCACTTCGCGCTCCCGGTCGGTGAGCGAGGAGCCCCTGCCGTGTCCGGTGCCGGGGTCGTCCTGGGCCAGCAGGGCGCCCGCCACCTCGGGCTGGAGCAGGACATGACCGGCGTGTACGGAGCGGATGGCGCCGGCCAGTGCCTCCGGGTCGACGTCCTTGTACACGTAACCGGCCGCCCCGGCACGCAGCGCGGGCACCACCGTGCGCTGCTCGGTGAAGCTCGTCACGATCAGCACCTTGGCCGGGTTGGCGAGTTCGCGGAGCTTGCGCAGCGCCTCGATGCCGTCGGTGCCCGGCATCTTGATGTCCATCAGGACGACGTCCGGGCGCAGCTCCTCCGCGCCGGCCACGCCCTCGTCGCCGTCGGACGCCTCGCCCACGACCTCTATGTCGTCCTGGATCTCCAGGAAGGTGCGCAGACCGCGGCGGACCACCTGGTGGTCGTCCACCAGCAGCACACGGATTCTCTTGTCGTCAGCCACCGGGCACTTCCATCTCGATCGTGGTGCCCTGTCCGGGCGCCGATTGCACCGTCAGCCTGCCGCCCACACCGCTCGACCTGTCCCGCATCGAGACGAGCCCGAGGTGGCGGCCGGCCCTGCGGACCGTTCTCGGTTCGAAGCCCTTGCCGTCGTCGGTGACGCTGAGGACCGCGCCCTGGCCCCGGCGGGCGACGGTCACGTCGACGCGCTCCGCGCCGGAGTGGCGCAGCGCGTTGTGCAGCGCCTCCTGGGCGACGCGGAGCATCGCCTCCTCCTGGGAGGCGGGCAGGGCCCGTACACCGCAGCTGTCGAAGGTGACGTGCGCGGAGTGCGCGCGGTCGAGGACCTGGATGTGGGCGCGCAGGGTGTGGACCAGGCCGTCCTCGTCGAGGGCGGCGGGGCGCAGCTCGACGACCGCGGCGCGCAGTTCGTCGGCGGCCTCGGCGGCGAGGTCGGCGACCTGTTGCAGTTCGCCCTTGGCGCGGGCCGGGTCGCGGTCGATGAGGCTGGAGACCGCCTGGGCGGTCAGCCGCAGCGAGAAGAGTTTCTGGCTGACGGCGTCGTGGAGTTCGTGGGCGAGCCGGGAGCGTTCCTCGGCGATGGTCAGCTCGCGGCTGCGCTCGTACAGCCTGGCGTTGGTGAGGGCGATCGCCGCGTGCTGGGCGAGGATGCCGAGAAGTTCCTCGTCCTCCTCGGTGAACCCGCAACCGCCGGCCGGCTTGGGGCAGCGCTTGTTGGCGAGGAAGAGCGTGCCGATCGTCTCGTCGCCGTCGCGGATGGGCAGGCCGAGGAAGTCGGACATGTCGGGGTGTGCGGCGGGCCAGCCGCCGAAGCGGGGGTCCTTCTTCACGTCGGCGAGCCGCTCGGGCCGCGCGTCGTGCAGCATCGCCGCGAGGATGCCGTGCTGGCGCGGGAGCGGGCCGATGGCCTTCCACTGCGCGTCGCTGACGCCGTCGACCACGAACTGGGCGAAGCCGCCGTGGTCGTCGGGCACACCGAGCGCGGCGTACTCGGCGTCGAGCAGTTCGCGGGCGGAGGCGACGATCGTCTTGAGGACGTCCCTCACTTCCAGATGCCTGCTCATCGCGAGGAGCGCGGTGCTCACGGCGGCGAGCCCGGAGCTCGGTCGATGGCTCATGGCCTCACCGTACCGGCGGGCGGGACGGGCCGGATCGGACCTGAGACGCAGTGGCCGGGGGCCGACGGCCTAGGCCGATGTGCCATGGCGCGGGGGGACCCGTGGCCGATCCGGCGGGTCGTCCGTCCTTCCTATGTTGGGGACGACGGCCCTCGGCGTCGAGGGCAACGGCCTCGGCGACGTCCCGGGCCGACGTGAGGCGAGAAGGAGTGGACGCCATGTCGGTAGCGATCATCACGGGGGCTTCCAAGGGACTGGGGCGCGCGCTGGGCGGGGCTCTCGCGCGAGAGGGGTGGGACCTGGTGCTCGACGCCAGGACGCCCGGCGCGCTGGCGGACGCCGCGACGGAGATCCGGGCGCACGGGACGCGGGTGACGGCGGTCCCCGGGGATGTGACCGATCCCGTCCACCGCGCGGAGCTGGTCGCGGCGGCGGGCGCGCTGGGCGGGCTCGATCTGCTGGTGAGCAACGCGAGCGCGCTGGGCGCCGAGCCGCTCGTACGACTGGACGCGCTGGCGCTCGACGGGCTGCGCGCCGCGCTGGAGACGAATGTGGTGGCGGCGCTCGGGCTCGTGCAGGAGGCGCTGCCGCTGCTGCGGGCGGCCCGCGCGGGCACGGTGATCGCCGTCAGCTCGGACGCGGCGGCGGAGGCGTACGAGACCTGGGGCGGGTACGGGGCGTCCAAGGCCGCGCTCGACCACCTGGCCGCCGTGCTCGCCGTGGAGGAGCCGGAGCTGCGGGTGTGGGCGGTCGACCCGGGCGACATGCAGACGGATCTGTACGCGGCGGCCGTGCCGGACGACGGTGAGGAGCGGCCGGATCCGCGGTCCGTGGTGCCGGGCTTCCTGCGGCTGCTCCGGCACCGGCCGACGAGCGGCCGTTACTCGGCCACCTCGTTGCTGGGGGTGGTCTGATGTCCGGGGCCGCCGCAGGGCGGACGGGACTGGAGGGCCTGCGGGTGCCCGAGGCGCTGTCCGCGCGGGTGCCCGCCGAGCGGCGCGGTGCGGGTCGGGACGACGTACGGCTGCTGGTGTCCCGGGGTACGGAGGTGTCGCACCACGTCTTCGGGGAGCTGGCGGGGCAGCTGCGGGCCGGGGACGTGCTCGTGGTGAACACCTCGCGGACGCTGCCGGCGGCGGTCGACGGGCGGCTGCGCGGTGAGCGGCTGGTCGTCCACTTCTCCACGCGCGGGGACGACGGCCGGTGGGCGGTGGA
>NZ_JARJHW010000228.1:0-10970 GCF_040560175.1 Streptomyces panacea | reverse complement strand
CGGGCGGTCCGGAGGCGAGCGCCGCCAGCGCGCGAACCTCCCTCGGCAGGGGGTCCACCTCTTGGCCGAGGCGCCACCCCGGAACCCACGGAATGCGGTGGACATCGGCCGCCGAACGCAACACGCGTATGCGTCGGCCGAGTTGGCGTGGCAGCCGGCCCGGCGCGTCGGCGACGAGTACGACGGCGACGAGGCTCACACCCACGGGGTGGTCTCCCGTACGCAGCGCGTTCAGGGCCTGGGAGGCCGCCCGGATACCTCCGGCGTGGGTGCGGGCCACGAGCAGGATGTCGGCGGGCTCACCCTCGGCGGGCTCGGGCCACCCGGTGCCCAGGTCCGCGCCGCCCAGTGCCTGCGCGAGCGTGCTCGCGCCGCCACCGCCGTGGGCGTTGACCCAGGCGATCCGCTGGCCCCGATGCGGTGAGGGCCCGCGTTCGGCAGGCGCGGGGGGAACCGATTGCACGGTCCGCGTTTGGGGGCGCCGTGCCGAGACCGCCGCCGGAGCGGTCTGCTCGGTGGCCGGTCCACGAATCCACATCTGCGGGCCGCCGGACGGCGCCGGTGGGACACCCATGAACGTCCACCCCTTCTCTCGGTTTCGAATGTCAGCGACGGATCCCGGATTGAACTGATCGGCCGCTGTGTCCGTTGCGCCGTGCGGGCTCGCGGTGATCCGTCGCGCAGCCACTACGGGAAATCGCGGGGCCTGGTTCAGAACTGATCGGAACAGGTTTCAGGGGCGTGCACGAAGGGAGCGACAGGTCGTGGGTGCAGGTGCCGGCGGGAAGGGCAAGCCCTCTGGGGGCAAAGGGGTGGACACCACCGTCGTCATCGCCGCCGGCGCGGTCGCGGGCGTGCCCGGGTGCGTGCTCACGCTTTTGATCGGCCTGGGCGCGCTGGCTGCGGCGGTCGTCGTGAGCGCCATCGGATATTTCTTCATGCCCCTGGTGATCATCTGTGACATTTTCGGCTGCGGAGGAGGTGACGGTGGGGCGAGTGTCGACGACGACCGGGTAGCCGAGGTGTTCGCCGGCGACGGGCGCGATGAGCTGAACGAAGCAGCCGTGCCCGCGCAGTTTCTCGAACATGTCAAGGAAGCCGGAGCCGAATGCGACCGGATCGGCCCTATGGTCATCGCCGCGCAGATCCAGTACGAGTCCCAGTGGAACCAGGAACTCGTCGGCCTCGACGGGGAGAAGGGCCTCTCCCAGCTACCGCCGGACAAGTTCGACGAGTTCGGCGAGGACGACGACGACAACGACGACACCTCGGCCCTGGACGCGGCGGACTCCATCAGGGCGCAGGGAAGGTATCTGTGCTCACTGTCCAAGGAGATCGAGACACTCGCCGCCAACAACAAAGTCAAAGGCGACCACTTGGACCTGACCCTGGCTGCGTACGACCTGGGCCTGAGCGCGGTGAAGCAGGCGAAGGGCGTACCGGCCAGCGGCGGCGCGCAGAGCTACATCTACGGCATCAGGAGCTCGTTCTCCCTGTACTCGGATGCCATCAAGCTCCCCGACGGAGCCGTGTACCCCACCATCTCCCCACTGCCGCGGGCCAGCGACAGCCCTTAGGCCGTGACCAGGACAGCGAAGGAGCCATTGGGTGTTCAAGAACCACATCGGCCAGGACCGCAACGGACAGAAAGCCGCAGAGCCGCGGCCGTCGCTGTTCTTGGAGGTGCTGATCCACCACGACGGCCGGGTGACGGTCGACGGTGCTCCCTTCCCCCTGCCCGACGGGGAAGCCGTCAACGTGGCGGTGCTCGACACGATGCAGCGCCGGGCACGGGCCGGGGGCGCGCCCATCGAGGCGGTGATCGTCGACCGGCGGGCCGGATACGCCACCCGGGTCGAGGTCACCGCCGACGGCGCGAGCCGGATCCTGCGGCACGAGAGACACCAGGAGTTGGCCGAGGCGGAGTCCCCGCCCGCAGCCGGGCCTGGGCACACCGGCACCCGGCCGACTGAACAGCCCCCCGTCGCACTGTCGTTGGCGCCCGCGTCCGTGCCCGCCGGACCGGCCGCTGAGAACACCCGGCCGGCCGACGCGGGCACACCGGTGCCGGTCCCGGACGAACTCGTCGAACTCGTCTCCCGCATCGGTCACGCCATCGACGCCGGAGCGAGAGAGCGGGCGGCGGCGCTCGCCTTCCGGTTGCGGGAACACACCGCGCGCACCTTCGGCGCCGAGCATCCGTACACGCTGGAGGCTCAGGCTCTGGAGGCGTACGCCGCGCACAAGGGCGGCAATCACGCCGCCGCGACGCTCGCCTGCCTCGAACTCGCCGGGATCCGCCATCAGCAGGGTGACCCACGCGCCCACGAGGACCTGCTGCGCGCGGTCGCCGTGTGGAGGCTGATCGACGATTTGCCGTCCGCCGTCGACCATGGCCGGGTCCTGCTCACCACATGGTCCCGGTTTGCCGAGGAAGGCAATGTGGCCGCGGGAGATGTCGAATTGGTGAAGGGCGTGGACCGGCGTATACACGCCCTCGTCAGTGAGTCCGCCATGCGCCAGGTTGACGTGGCCTGACAGAGAACGCGCAGGTCGGTGGGGGAGCGCCTCAGGTTGGGCGCTCCGTCTTCTGCGGTACGCCGCCTTCCGGTTCGGCTGAGTTCGGCCGAATCTGATGTTTAAACATCAATCAAACGTCAACGCGATGTGGAGTCTCACTCGTAACACTCCCCGCTCGAGGCCGTCGGGTTCGGCCTTGAGACCTGACCTTCCCCCGAGGTCATGGAGCAAGGGAGAATTACGTGAGCTTGACGGTGATGGGCTCTTTGGGAGCGGCGAGCGCTACTGAACGGGCGATGCGCACGCTCCATGACGATCAGGCGGGCGCGCTGTACGCCTACGTGGTACGGCTGTTGAACGGTGACCGTCACAAGGCCGAGGACGTGGTGCAGGAAGCCCTGCTGCGCTGCTGGCGGACACAGGACCTGACCGCCGGCCAGCCCCTGCGGCCGTGGCTGTTCAGAGTGGCGCGCAACCTCGTGATCGACGAATACCGGATGCGCAAGACCCGTCCCCAGGAGGTCAACGGCAACACCTGGCTGGAGGATCTCCTGACCAGGCCCGACGACGTGGACTGGTTGCTTTCCTCCATAGCCCTCAAAGACGCGTTCAAGCATCTGTCCCCCAACCATCGCGAAGCGCTGTACGAGACGTACTTCTCCGGCAGGTCGATGCGTGAGGCGGGCCAGATACTCGGCGTCCCGCCGGGCACCGTCAAGTCGCGTGTGCATCACGCGGTACGTGCCCTGCGGCTGGCTATGGAGGTTGTCGAGAGCGCGGGCGAGAGCACCCGCGACGAAGCCGACGGCAAGCCCGCGCGGTACTTGTCCGCCGCTTGATCGCGGTCCTCGGCCGTGCCGTGAAATGATGAAATCGGCCACGAGCCGGTGGGCGTCCCGATCGCGGGGCCCTTCGCGGAGGGGCCGGACTCAGCCTGCCTTCCGGGCGTCCACCGCAGGCCGTTCCCAGGTCGGAGTGGGGCGGGGGGTGGGGCTTCGCGGTGTGGGTGGATCCGCCACGGGATGTTCCCGCGCTGCCCCCGCCCCGCCCATGTGGTGTGCCCGCAGGAGCCACTCCCGGTGTTCCAGGGCCGCGTTGAGCGCGGCGCCTGCCCTGCCCGGGATCTGGTTGCGCATACGGATGACGGCGACCCCTGCGGACAGCGCCTCCTCGACATTGACGATCCGCATCCACAGCAGTTCGGCGCGGCCCGCTACCGCTTCGGCCTGTTCGGCGTCCCCTCGGTAGTGCCAGCGCTCCGCCACGTCTCGGTACAACTGGATGCCGCCGCCCGTGTCCCCGGACAGGGCGGTGGCCCGTGCGCGGACCTCACGGATGAGCAGTGTGTCGGGGTGGGAGACGCCAAGGACGCCCGTGGCCCGTGTGTCGAGCTGCGCGGCGAGCGTGCTGGCCTGGCCGGTGCGGCCCGCCTCAAGATGGCTCCGGATCAGGGCCAGGGATTCCGCGTACGCCTCGGCCCCCTTTCGCGCGCCGGTTTGAGGCGCGGAAGTGTCGGAGACGACCGCCGCGGCTCTCATCGGGCGTTTGGTCAGGCGTTTCCTCGACCCCGTGGTGCGCTGCCTGCCGACCGGGATCTCGCTCACTTCTCCCTCGGGCGAGATGATCAACTGCCATACAGAGCCGCCGGGTTCGACGGCCGTGGCCCGCACGGCCCGCCCGAGCCTGGTGGCGGCGCCCGCGACGACCTCTATGGCGGAGGCACGCGTGGCGTGCCCGGACGTGGGAATCAGCGGGCCGGACGCGAGGACCCGGCCGTCGTCGTGGACGGTGAGGTCGTAGACCGGCCAGGCCGGTACATCAGTGGAATCGTGCGTCGTCGACATGACGTTTCTCCCGTGCAGTTGGACGCCCGGCCCGATCCGAAAGACGGGACCTAGCGGACGGTCACGTTGGCGACCCTCCATGGCTCGCCGACCACCGTGCGGGTGAGGTGCACGTAGACCACGACAATGACGGGCTCACCTTTCCACCGCCCGTTCCCCGACGGGGTGGCGGTGACGATCCACTGGCGCCATGCCTCGGTCTCGGTGCCCGGGGGCCGGGCGGCGTCCTCGGCCTTCGTCAGCGCCACGGTCGTGTAGGCACGGTGTTCGACCCACTCCCGCCACTGGGCATCGGGGACCGGGGGCCGGTGCGCGCGTAGTCGGTCCGCGTACGCCCGGGTCAGCCAGCCGGCGTCCGCGGCGCGCAACCCGGCGTCATGCGGCCCTCGGTCGGTGGCGGCGTCGAAGGTCCACAGACTTGTGAGCGCGCCCCGGCTGACCGCGTCGGCATCGGTCCGGTCCACATCCTGAGGGCGGATCGTCGTTCCGCGGGGCTTACCGGTGCCCTTGGGTTTCGGGAGTACGGGTGGGTTCGTTCGGGTGGCGGACGGTGTCGGGTACGGTCCGGTGCCGGTCGCCGCCGGAGCCGTGAGCGCGCGCTCCTCACTGCCACTGCCACTGCCACTGCCACTGCCACCGCCGGAGCCGGAGCCGCAGCCGCCGGCCGGGAGGCCGAGCGTGATCACCACCATCGCGGTGGCGCCCCATGTGCGCGGGGAAGTCATCCGAACCGCCTGATCTTCTGGGGCTTGCCGGCGTAATAGGGCTCGTCGAGGTTGTTGATCTTGACCACATCACCGGTCCTCGGCGCGTGAATGAACTGCCCTCCGCCGATGTAAATGCCGATGTGGTCGTAACTGCCGCCCAGTTGGAACCCGATCACGTCGCCGGGCCGTATGGCTTCGCGGGCCACCGCTTCACCGGAGAGGACCTGGAGCTGGCTGACGCGGGGGAGGAGGACACCGCCGCCAGTGGCGTGGTAGACGGCGTTCTGTACGAGGCTGGAGCAGTCGAACCCCACCGTGTTCGCGCCCTGGGCGAATCCTCGGCCGGGGCCTTCCGGCCCGCCGCCGCCCCACGAGTAGGGGGTGCCGAGCCATTTCTTGGCGTTGGCCACCACCCGGTCACCGAACGAGCTGCCGGTCTCGGCCGGTTCGCTGCCGGTGTACTTGGTCATCGACGTGATGATTCTGGTGACGTAGCTCTGGGTCTCCGGGATGGGGGGTACTCCCTTGAACCGTTCGACCGCTCCGGGGCCCGCGTTGTAGGCGGCGAGCATGAGCCGGGTGGGGTCGTCGCCGATGTTCATCTTCCTGACCGTGTCCGCGAGCCAGCAGTCGTAGCGGGCCTGCGTCATGATCGCGTCGCCCGGGGTGAACGGGTCGGCCACGCCGTCCGGTTCGGGACTGCCGTCCTTGCCGGCCGCGTCCACGCCCCACGTCGCCCAAGTGCTGGGGATGAACTGGCTGAGCCCTTCGGCGCCGGCATGGCTCACAGCGGTGGGATCCCAACCCGACTCCGCCTCGATCTGCGCGGCCACCAGCGGTGCGCCGACCTCCGTGCAGAGACCGCCGGCACGCTCGATCCACGTCACGTACTCGGGCGGTATGCGTCCGGGCTTGAGCCCGGTGACCAGTCCCACGGGTTCGATGTCCTGCTTGTGACCCACTGCCCCGACAACCGACAGGCCGACCAGGGAGCCGACCAGGCCCAGGACGGCACCTCCTATGGCTAGCACGGCCGGTCTCGTCCGGCCGGGAAGGACATTCACCGGCGATCTCCGGCGTGAGGGGCGAGCCCCTGCGGAGAGCTGGAATCGAACATGAATAAATCAGTCCCTATGTGACCTAATTCCAACAAGAGTTGCTTATTGCGACTTATCATCTTGTGTGTATTATTCGGCCCGTTGTTGTTGACGGTCGAAGGAGACGCCTTGGCAGGGGAGGTACCGGTCGTCAATCCCTGGTTGCCGCAGTCGGGCCGTTCGGGGGGCATCAACGGGAAACCCGGGCCATCGGTTCAAGGAGTGCCGAGCGGACTTTCCGGTCCGCGAGCACCTCAGGGCTCCGGAGTCCCGCGGCCGGAGCGGGCGCTGCCCGTCGCAAGTCCGCCGCTGAGCGACGGTCAGTCCTGGTGGTGGCTCGGTGTGCACGGCGGCGCGGGTGTCAGCTCGCTGGAGCGGGCCGTGCCCGGCGGCCGTGACGCCGGACGCGCCTGGCCGGTGACCCAAGACAGTCAATCGGTCGTGCTGGTCGCCCGCTCCACGTCGCACGGTCTCGCCGCGGCGCAGAACGCCGCTCAGCAGTGGGCATCGCGCATGGTCACCGGCATCGACCTGCTGGGCCTGGTCGTGGTCGCCGACGCTCCCGGCCGGCGCCCCCGCGTCCTGCGGGACCGGGTGTCGCTCGTCTCGGGCGCCGTGCCGCGGCTGTGGGAGATCCCCTGGGTGGAGCTCTGGCGGCTTGGCGAGCCGCAGCTGCCCAAGGAGTGCCTGCTCCTTGCCCGCGACCTGACCCGACTCACTCAACCCACCTAGAGGGGAAACGAGTTGTCCACTCTGATGGCGGCCTTTTTGGACGCCTCGCCGTATATGGCCCATGTGGTCGGAGCTCCGGCGCCCCCCTCGGGCGTGCCCGACGTCGGCGGGGGAGAAGCACCGCCCGGAGCCCAGGACTTGCTGAAGGTGCTGAGGTGGGTGGCCTGGACCGTGACCATCCTGTGCGTCGCGGGCATCTTCGGTGTCGCCGCCCGGATGGCTGTCGACCACACCCGGGGAGGCGGCCGTGACCATGCCAGGGGACTCGGATTCGTCCTGGGGGCGTGCCTGCTCGTCGGCTCCGCGTCGGGCATCGTCGGCGCGTTCATCTAGTGCCGCGGCAGCCGGGGTTCGTCCCATCGCGACGCCCGGCACGCGCTCTCGCCGCACCGGCCGAAACCTGGGGCGGATCGGCCGACCACCCCGCCAACCATCACCTGACCACCCATGAGGAGGGGGAGGAACCATGGCAGACCCCGCCACCCACACGGCGGCCGAGGAGCCGCGAAGTCCCTGGCTGCGCGGCGGCTTCGTCCTCGCCGCCGCGTTCATCGGCTTCGTGAGCCTCGTCGCGGGAGCGGTCGTCTTCACCTCGGACGTCTCCGGCACGGACGCCTCCGGCAAGGACGGGGCACTCACCGCCTCCGAGCCTCCTGTCGACCCGGTCGCTGCCCCGCCGTCGTCCGCACCCGTCGGCGGCGAGGGGTGCCCGCGCCTCCCCGACAAGCGGCAGGAGGTGCCCACCGCCGCTCCACGAGGCGTGACCTGGGCACTGTTCGGCGCCGTCGCCGTCCCCGCGTCCGAGGAATCGGGCCCGGCCGTGACCGGGGAGGACGTGGCGCGGTGCTACGCACGTACTCCCGTCGGCGCCCTGCTGGCCACCAGTCAGATCAGCGTGCGTTACGTGGCGGCCGACGACTGGCGGAAGGTGACCCGGGCCCAGACTGTCGGCGCCGGCCGCGACGCCTACATAGCCGGACGGACCGAGGCGGAGAAGGAGTCGCCCACGAACCCGGACGGCGGTGCCCACGGGCAGATCGCCGGATTCAGGTTCGTCACCTACGACGACAGCACCGCGGTCATCCAGAGCGTGTGGCGGTTTCCCGACGGCGCGATGCAGGCCGCCACCACGACCGTGCTGTGGCGGGACGGCGACTGGCGGCTGGAGTACCCGGCCAACCCCGCCGCACCCACCCCGGTCGGCTCCCTCGCGGGTTACGCCGAGTGGGGAGGAGTCTGATGGCGGGCTGCGACTTCGGCTGGGTGACTCCCTCGGTCGGCGGCTACTGCGTGGGCGACGGAGCCGGGACGGCCCCCAAAGACCTCGGCGACAGCGCGTTCGACGACATCGCCGAGAGCGCCGCCGAGGCGGCCAGCACGACCGTCAAAGCACTGGGCAGCGCGTGGATGAACCTGGGCACTCCC
This sequence comes from Streptomyces panacea, assembly GCF_040560175.1. Lineage (NCBI taxonomy): Bacteria > Bacillati > Actinomycetota > Actinomycetes > Kitasatosporales > Streptomycetaceae > Streptomyces > Streptomyces panacea. Next base: position 2,645 of record NZ_JARJHW010000228.1, on the reverse strand, counting down.
GATCTGAGCGACGCCGGCGGACCGGTGGCGTTCCTCCAGGGCTCCACGCTGTGGATCACCACATTCACGGCCGTACTGTGCCTGCTGGTGGCGGCCGGACAGATCGCCTGGCAGCGCCGTGGCGAGTCGGCCCGGCAGGCTCTTCAAGGGCTCCTCAATCTGGTGACGGTCTCCTCGGTCGGAGTCGCCACCGTCGCCCTGCTGACCTCGGCGGGGGACAAGTTCAGCGTCTGGATCATCGACAGGTCCACGGGCTGTAGGCAGATCAGCGCCACCGGGGAGCCCGTCGCGCAGTGCGTGGGCGAGTTCGAGAAACGCACCTCGGCCATGCTTGCCCTCGGCGGCACGGACTCGTCGTTCCTCGTCCTGATCATGGCCGTGCTGGTGATCACCGGCACCGTGGCCCAGATCGCGCTGATGATCGTGCGGATGGCCATGCTGGTGATCCTCACCGGGACGCTGCCCCTGGCAGCGGCGGCCAGCTCCACTGCCGCCGGACGGGTCTGGTTCCGTAGATCCGTGGGCTGGCTCCTCGCGTTCGTGCTGTACAAACCGGCCGCAGCCGTCGTCTACGCTGCGGCGTTCTCGATCAGCGGCCAGAAGCAGGACAACGAGGTCGTCTCCATGGTCTCCGGGGTCGTGCTGATCGTCCTGGCCTGCTTCACGCTGCCCGCGCTGATGCGCTTCGCCTCCCCCGTCGTCCAGGCGGCGGCCTCCGGTGCCGGCCGCGCGGCCAAAACCTCCACCGCAGCGGGCGGGACGACGGCAGCGGCCACCGGGGCGATGGCTGTTCCCCACCTGCGCAGTCCGGCCACCGGACGATCGGTGGCGGGTGCGGCGGTGAGCCCGGAGGCCACCGGCGCGCGAACGGACGGTTCAAGGATCGCCCGGAGCGCCGCGGGGGCACAGGCCTCGCCCGACCAGCAGCGTGCCACAGCCGGCCCTGCCCGGCCGGAGACGCGGTACGTCGCCGAGACGCGGGACGGCACTGAGACGCGGTCCGAAGACCGGGAGGAGACAGGGGCACGGGTGCCCGTCCCGGTCCGGCAGTACCCCGACGACCAGCAGGAGAAGGTCCATGACCGCTGAAGAACTCACCACACGCACCTACGGCAATTTCCGCAAACCGCGCACCTCCGGGCTACGCGGGTTGTCGCTGGGCACGACGCTGCTGCTGCTCACCGGACTGATCGCGGTGGTGCTGACCACGCTGGTCTCCATCTGGGCCGCGCTGAGCCTGGCGGTGTCACTGGCGATGTTCACCGCCGCGCTCGCCTTCAAGGACCGGCACGACCGTACGCTGATGAAACGCGGCGCCGTCCGCCTCACCTGGTGGCGCACCACCCGTTCCGGCGGCCACCTCTACCGGTCGGGTCCGCTCGGCCGCACCGGCTACGGCACTTGCGAACTGCCCGGCCTGGCGGCCGAGTCGACGCTGACGGAGGCCCAGGACGGCTACGGGCGCCCCTTCGCGGTGATCACGATCCCGGCGACCGGCCATCACACCGCGGTCATCTCCTGCGACGCGGACGGATCCGCCCTCGTGGACGAACGCCAGGTCGACACCTGGGTGGCCCACTGGGGCCAGTGGTTGTCCGCCCTCGGCTCCGAACCGGACCTTGTCGCCGCCAGCGTCACCGTGGAGACCGCTCCCGACTCCGGGGTGCGGCTCCAGCAGGAAATCGCCGCCAACACCGTCGCCAGTGCACCCCAGTTGGCCACGGAGATGCTCCACGAGGTGCTGGCCGCCTACCCCGCGGGCTCGGCGAGGATCGCGACACGGATCGCGTTGACGTACTCCGGCGCGGCCCGCCCCGGCACACCCCGCCGCAGCGCCGAGGAGATGGCGCTGCACATCGGGACCCGCCTGCCGGGTCTGACCGCCGGGCTGTCCCTGACCAGCGCCGGCACGGCCGTACCGACAACCGCGACGGAACTCGCCGAGATGGTGCGCGTCGCCTACGACCCGACTGTCGCGACTTTGGTGGAAGAAGCGCAGGGCACCGGGGGCACCGGACTGACGTGGAAGGAAGCCGGGCCCATGGCCGCCCAGGAGGCTTGGGACCACTACCGGCACGACGGGGCGTTCAGCGTCACGTGGGCCATGACGGAGGCCCCGCAGGGCGAGGTGTTCTCCAACGTCCTGACCGGACTGGTGCAGCCCAACCGCGACATCGCTCGCAAGCGGGTCACGCTCCTGTACCGCCCGCACAGTCCGGCCGACGGCGCCCGCGTCGTCCAGCAGGACTACAAGAACGCGCTGTTCAGCGCCCAGCAGCAACAGATCGGCAAGGCGCGTGAGGACGCGGAGGTGATCGCGGCCCGCAGAACCACCGAGGAACAGGCCCAGGGACACGGGGTGATCCGCTTCGGCCTGCTGATCACGGCGACCGTCAACACGGCCGCGGAACTCCCGAAGGCCGCCGCGGCGATCGACAACCTGGCCCCCGCCGCACGTATCGCGGTGCGGCCCGTTTACGGCTCCCAGGCGGCGGCGTTCGCCGCGGCGCTTCCTCTTGGCCTGGTGCTCCCGCTGCACACCGCCCTGCCGCAGACCGTACGCGACGCCATGTGACCTGGTGTGACGCTACGTCAGAGACGAGACGGAGACCGGCGCGAACAATGAGGAGCATCTGATGGCACGC
>NZ_JARJHW010000227.1:0-10986 GCF_040560175.1 Streptomyces panacea | reverse complement strand
AGACAGGGGGCCCTTGGGGGCCCGCCGGTCAGGCCCCCGCGCCCCGCTCGTCCCGGATCTCACCGACGACGCGGGCCACCGTGTTGCGCACCGCTTCCGTCTCTGTCAGGAAGTGCCACCAGTCGGGATGCCGGCCCTCCAGCCCGGCCACGGCCCGGTCCAGCCGCGCCACGGCGTCGTCCAGCGGGCGGGCGTGCCGGGGGTCGGGCGTGTTGCGGCCCGCCATCGCGAGGCGCTGCGCGTCCCGTACGGCGAACCGCGTCCGGTCGATCTCCTGCTGCGGGTCCTTCGAGACGGCATTGAGTCGCTGGAGACGGTCACCGGCGGCGGACACGGCCTCGTCGGTTGAGTTCAGCAGCGCCCGGACGGTGCTGAGCAGGGCCGTCGCGTCGGGCCAGCGCTGCTCCTCGCGTGCCTTGGCGGCCTCCTTCAGCTTCTCCTCCGCCTGGTGCACGGAGCTCGCGGCCTGTTCGGGCACGGGCTGGAGGTCCTGCCAGCAGGCGGCGCTGAAGCGGCGCCTCAGCTCGCTCAGGACCGGCTCCACGGAGCCCGCGCGCGTCGTCAGGGACTGTGCGCGGGTACGCAGCGACACCAGCCGCCGGTCGATCTCGGCCGCGCGCTCGGGCAGCCGCTCGGCCTCGGCCCGTACGGCCTCGGCGTCCCGCAGCACCCGGTCGGCGCGCTGAATCGTCTCGGCCACGCCGTGCCGCCCCGCGCCCTGGTTGAGCTTGGTCAGCTCCGGGCCGAGGGTGGCGAGCCGTGCCGCGAGGTCGTCGGCCCGCAGCCCGGAGCCGCGCACCGCGTCCAGGGCGTTGCTCGCGGCGAGCAGCGTCTGCCGCGCCCGCTCCACGGCGGGCGCCAGCCGTGCGAGCTGCGTCTCCGCCTTGTCGAGCAGCGGGCCGAGCCCGCGCTCGAAGCGGTCCAGCTCGCCCTTGACGCGGACAAGCTCGTCCTTGGCCCTGGTCAGTTCCGTGCGGGCCGTCGAGGCGACGGACGGTTCCAGATCGTGCCGGTCGAGGTCGTGGGCGTCGACGGCGTTGATGTAGCCGCTGCTGGCCTCGTCGATCCGCTGCCCCAGCCTGGCGAACTCGTCCACGACCCGCCGCGCGCCCGGCGAACTGTCCACCGCGGTGATCGTCTCTATCGAGATGCGCAGATCGCGCTGGGCCGTGTCCAGCTCGTAGAAAGCGGCGGCGGCGGCGTCCTTGGCGGCCTGTGCGTCGGCCCGCTGATTCTCCCCGCGCCCGCCGAACCAGCGCCGCGTACCCCCGCCGGCGAAGGCTCCCGGCAGGGCCGCGGCGATCAACGGCACCGGCAGCAGCATCAGGGTGAGGACATCACGGACGCCACCCGCCCTCGCTCGTGCGTGCGGCTGCGCGTGTGTCGCCGTCACATCCCTCTCCCGTGCCGATTACGCCCCTGCCGAGTACATTCTCCCACCAGGAAGGGACGAACACACGGGCCGGTTAGTTCGCGCTTCGGACTGTGACTTTGCCGTTGTCGCTGCGGGCCTTCACCACATGGGCGCTGTCGTCGTCCGTGGGCACGTCCACATCGACGCTCCCGTTGTCGCTCTTGGCGGTCACCGCGTAGCGGGCATCGGACTTCGGCAGGTCGATCGTGACGGACCCGTTGTCGCTGAACGTGTCCACCTTGTCCGGTACGGAGGTGAGCTTCAGCCGCACCGCTCCGTTGTCCGACCGGGCGTGGACCGATTTGGACGAGACGCCGTCGGTCGTCACCTTGCCGTTGTCGCTGGACAGGTCGAGCGTGCCGCTGGAGTTCCGTACGTTGACGGAGCCGTTGTCGGAGCGGAGGTTCAGATCGGTGTCGAAGCCGTCGGCGCGCACGCTGCCGTTGTCGTTCCGCACCTTCACCGCCATGTCGCGCGGCACCTTCACCCGGTGCCGGGACTCGCAGTTGTTCACCAGCGCCTCGCACTCGACCTTGAGCGTGAGGGTGCTCTCCTCCAGCTTCCAGACGGGGTCGGGCCCCGTACCGAGCACCACCCAGCCGTCGACCTGACGCGTCACCTCGATGTCCTCCACGTCCGCCGGCACCAGTTCGATCGAGGTGTTCCCCGACGCGATGGTCAGCGTCTTCCCGCTGAAGGCGAACGACCGCTTCTCGACCGGCGCCTCGTCGGCGTCGGCGCTCCCGCACCCGCTGACGGCGACCAGGGCGAGCACGGCGCCTCCGGTGGCGACGATTGTGCGGGCGCGGCGGGTGTCGCGGGTTCGGAGCGTGTTCACGGTGATCGGTCCCCCAAGATGGTCCTGCGGATGTGCCTCCACCGTACGAATCCGCCCGCCCCCGAACGATCCGGTCGGCCACCGTCTCCGTGGTGGGGATAACCCCCGCCGCCGGACCGGGTACGGGACCGGGCGCCCGGCCCGCGAAGGCGTTTGCGAGCGGGGGCCCCGCTCCATGTACGCTGTTGCCTCATCCAAGGGTGCGTAGCTCAGGGGTAGAGCGCTGCTCTTACAAAGCAGATGTCGGCGGTTCGAACCCGTCCGCGCCCACCGGTAGGTAGCACGACGAAGGCCCCCGACCGTCCGCGGTCGGGGGCCTTCTGTGCGCTCCCCCTCGTGGCCTCGGACTCCCTGCCCGCGCCTCCGCCCCCGTGGCTCACCTGGGACCGGCCGATGCTGTTCGGCGGTTGGGCGGCTTCTTCGCCCCGGACCGGTGGCAGGATGGCGGGAATTGAGTCGAGTTGGGCTGAAGTGCCGTGTTGTGTGGAGTGATCCGCAGGGGTGGCTGACCACCGGCCCCGGTACGCGGTGGGACAGCCGCGGCGCCGGGCGTCGTTGTGCGACACGGGGGAGTGCCACGCGTGCAGACAGATGTCATGCCGTCCGTCAGCCATGTCGTACCGCGCCGTGGTGGTGGGGCGGTTCGGGCGTGGTGGGGGCTTGTTGGGGTGTGTGTGGGGTTTGTCGTTGTCGCCGGGGTGCTCGTGCCGTTCGGGTTGCCGCTGGGGTGGGACGAGATCGTCTACGCCAGCAGGTTCGGGACGTACGGGCCCGGCGTGCCGTTCAGTGCGCCGCGTACGCGCGGGGTGCCCCTGTTGCTCGTGCCCGTCGCCTCCTGGAGCGATTCGGTCGTGCTCCTGCGGCTCTGGATGGCCGCGCTCGCGGGCGGGGCGCTCTGGCTGGGATATCGGCCGTGGCTGGGGGTGCTGAGGCGGCCCGCGGGGGTGTGGGTGGCCGCGGGGCTGTACGGGAGCCTGTGGTTCGCGCTCTTCTACGCCAACTCCGCCATGCCCAACCACTACACGGCGATGGGTGCCGCCGCCGCGACCGGATGCTTCCTGCGGCGCCGTCCGGGACGTGGCGCGTACGCCGGGATCGTCGCCGGGCTGGCCGTCGTCACGCTGATGCGGCCCAACGACGGTGCCGCCGTGGCCTTTCCGCTGTTCGTCGCCGCGTCGCTGGTGCCCGCGTGGCGCGGCCGGGGTCGGCTCGTCGCCGTCGCGGCGGGTGTCGCGGTGGGGGCGCTGCCGTGGGTCGTGGAGGCCCGGCTGCGGTTCGGCGGTGTGCCGCGGCGGCTGGCCGAGGCGAGCGACACCCAGGGCGGCCTGCGGCCCGTCCTCTCGCTGAAGGCTCATCTCACCGCCCTGGACGGCCCGTTGCTCTGCCGCCCCTGTACGGGCGACACCGTCGCCTCGGGCGTCGTCGAATGGTGGCTGCTGCTTCCGGCGCTGGTCGTCCTCGGGTTGTGGACCGTACGTCGCACCGGGCGCGCGAGCGCCCCGCTGTGGCTCGCGGTCGCCGTCGCGCTGGCCGGCTCGCTGCCGTACCTCTTCCTCGTCCCCTACGCGGCGCCCCGCTTCCTCCTGCCCGGCTACGCCCTGCTGGTGCTGCCTGCCGCCGTGGGGCTGCTCGCCGCCGCCGACCGGGCGCGTGGCTCGCGCCCGGTCGCGGTCGCGCTCGCCCTCGTCCTGCTGGGGCATGCCGCCGTACAGATCGCGCAGGTACGGACCCATGTGAGCGTCCAGGAACGGGCGCGCGGCGACTGGCTGCGGATCAGCGCCGTACTGCGCGAGAACGGGGTTCGGCCGCCGTGTCTGATCAAGGGGAACAGCTCGGCGATCCCCGTCGCGTACACCGCGGGCTGCGCCTCGGCGGACATGGACGATCCGGCTCCCGCCACGGCGGTGATCCTCCGGCGCGTGGGCCCGCCGCACTGGGCGCGGGACTGGCCGCGCAGGCCGGTGCCCGACACGTACAACCCGGGTTGGTCGGTCGCCGTACGGGAGCCGCCCCTGTCCGGCGGATCTTCGGGGGCCCGGGACGCCCGGCACGGCTCCTACACTCGGGCCCATGCGATGGAACGAGATCGGTGAGGTCGACTGTTCGGTCGCGCGTGCGCTGTCGGTGGTGGGGGACCGCTGGACGCTGCTCGTGCTGCGCGACGCGTTCCTCGGCGTACGGCGCTTCGAGGACTTCCGGGCGAACACGGGCGCCTCGCGGCCCCTGCTGACCGAGCGGCTGGCCACGCTCGTGGAGCACGGGGTGCTGCGGCGCGTGCGGTACCAGGAGCGGCCCGAGCGGTACGAGTACCGGCTCACGGAGAAGGGCGTCGGCCTGTACCCCGTGATCGTCTCGCTCCTCGCCTGGGGCGACCGCTGGATGGCGGGCGACGACGGCCCGCCCGTACGGCTCCGCCACGAGACGTGCGGGCACACCATGACGCCCCGACTGGCCTGCCCGGACTGCGGCGAGCCGATCGACCCGCGCGACGTACGGCCGACGCTCCGCGCGGGTCTGTCCGAGGCGAGCGACGTCAACTCCTAGGTCGTGTCTTCAAAGTCCCGCCTGGCCCGCGACGCCTGGTACGGCACCTCGCCGCGTTGTCGGAGTCGGCCGAGTACGCCCGGTACGAGACCGATCCTCCGCCTTGCGATGCACCGCACCAGACGCCGCGGGCCCCGCCCTGCGGGCGGACGGCGCTACTTTGAAGACACGACCTGGGCCGCGGGCCGCGGGAGATCCGCCGGACAGCCCTCAGGGGTGCAGGATCATGCACGTCGTCGTCGCGTGGGCGATCAGCTTGCCGCGCTCGTCCGTGACCCGGCCCTCCGCCGTGGCCGTGCGCCGGCCCACGTGAATCGTCGTACCCACCGCCGTGAGGCGCCCCGCGTCCACGGCCACCGTGCGGATGTAGTTCACCTTCAGCTCCAGCGTCGTGAATCCGACGCCCGCCGGAAGCGTCGTGTGCACCGCGCAGCCCAGGGCCGAGTCGAGCAGGGTCGCCGCGATGCCGCCGTGCACGGTGCCCAGGGGGTTGGCGAAGTCGGGCTTCGTGCTGAGCGACAGGACGACACGGCCCTCGTCCAGCTCGTCGAAGGTCATGCCGAGAAGTCGTCCGATGGAAGGCCGGTCGGTGGGCTGCTTGGACGCCCAGCGCAGCAGTTCGAGTCCGGACAGCGTGGTGAAGTCGACAGTCGTCATGCGGCAGAAGCTATCAGTTCTGTTTCTGAACCCACCATGGGCGGTGATCGGTCACACTGGAGGTATGTGCCGCAGCATCAAGACTCTCCGTCCGCCCGTCATCCCCGAAGAGGCCACCGAGGAGGAGATCAGGGCCGCCGCCCTCCAGTACGTGCGCAAGGTCTCCGGTTTCCGCGCGCCCGCGGCCCACAACCGTGAGGTGTTCGACCGGGCCGTCGAGGAGATCTCCGCCGCCACGACGCGGTTGCTCGACGGTATCGAGGTACGGGGCGCGGCCCGGACCTGAGGCCGCCCCGCCGGGTGTCTCAGGCGACCGGCGCCGCCGCCACCCGCGCCCGCGCGCGGTCCCGTCGCCGCGCCGGGCGGCGGACGATGGCCGCGGCCACCAGCCCGGCCGCGAACAGCGCCAGCACGGACACCGCCGCGCCGAACCAGCTCGACCCCAGCCACTGGCCGCCGAAGTAGCCCAGTCCCACGCTGTAGCCCGTCCAGGCCACGGCCGCCAGGGCGGACCAGGGCAGGAACTCCTTCATCTTGCGGTGCGCGGCGCCCGCGCTCAGCGAGACCACCGAGCGGCCCGCCGGGACGAAGCGCGCGATCACCACGAGGATCCCGCCGCCGGTGAGGGACGTGCCGAGGCGTTCCTGCGCGGTGGTGAGCCGGCGTGAGCGCGCGATGGCGCGGGCCAGCCGGTCCCCGCCGCGCCAGGCGAGGCGGTACGCGACGAAGTCGCCGATCACCGAGGCGACGGCCGCGCACACCATCAGTACGAGCAGCGAGGGCACTTCCTGCGGCACATGCGCCACGTGCGAGACCTTGCCCGCCGCGTCGGCGACCGCCGAGGTTCCCGCTGCCGCGGCCGTGGCGGTCGTGATCACCAGCACGCCGCTGGGCAGCACGGGCAGGAACACGTCCAGAAGCACGGAGAGCGCCACCACGGCGTAGATCCATGGGCTGCCGGTCAGCGCGCCCAGACTCTCCAGCACTTTTATCTTCCCCGTTTCCGTAACGAAGCCGAAATCCCCCGGCCTCGTATCCCCCTGACCGCCGGCCCCCCTCGCGCGAAGCGAACGGGCGGCGGCTGTCAGCCATACAGCGTACGCCTGTGTGGTGGACCACCTTCCCACGGGGCGGGTGTTGTCCACCTTCTGTTTGTCGAATGGCCGAGATCGGGGAATGGCCGGATGTGGGTGTCCGGCCGAGTCTGCCGGACAGAAAGGCGCCCGGACCCCGTCGAAACGGGAGCCGGGCGCCTGTGTCGCTGTTCAGGCTGTCTGACTGTCGGTCAGGCCGCCACCGCCGTGGGCTGATCCCGGCGCTCCGGCTCGCGTGTGCCGCGCGTGCCGATGAGCCGGTCCAGCGACAGTGCGCCGGGGCCGACGAAGACGATCAGCAGGAAGGCCCAGCAGAAGATCGCCGAGGCTTCGCCGCCGTTCTCCATGGGGAACAGCCCGTCGGGCTGGTGGACGTTGAAGTAGGCGTACGCCATGGAACCCGAGGCCACGAACGCGGCGATCCGGGTACCCAGGCCGAGGAGGACCAGGCTGCCTCCGACGAGCTGGATCACTGCGGCGTACCAGCCGGGCCAGGTGCCGGCTTCGACGGTGTCCTTGCCGAGGACGCCGAAGAGTGTCGCGGCGCCGTGGCAGGCGAAGAGCAGTCCGATCACCATACGGAAGAGTCCGAGGGCGTACGGCTGCGCGTGGTTGAGGCGTGTGGACATGGGGGGGTGGGGCTCCTTCGGTTCGGGACGTAACCGACGAGAACCTTCACGTTAGGCAGCCCTAAAGAATGCTTGCAAGTTCAACATCCGGCCAACGGGTGCTTCTCGGCCGAACATCCGTTCTCCGGAGCGAATAGGGGCCGGGGTGCCTGACCTGCTTCGTTCGGTCGACTTGTCGCGACTGCGACGGAGATCCCATTCGGCAGGTCATGGGCAGACCAATGCCCGGTACGGAGGAACCGGGCATTGGTCGATGAGTGCGGATGAATGGTCGTCAAAGGGGGCGTACGTACGGCTCCGAGGTCACCCCGACGTCACTTCGGGGCCAACTCCCGTTCGTCGACGGTCACAAGCCGTGCCCCCGCGTTCGGCTCCCCGCCCCGTGCCCGCGCCTGGGCCAGGCTCAGCCGCGCGGCACGTCCCCGCAACGTGAGCGTCATCAGCTGATTACCGAACCAGGGGCCACCGGTCTTCCCCCATGTGACTGACGGCGCGGGCACCCGGCCGTGCCGGGCGAAGGCGCGGCCCAGGCGCCGGCCCACCCTGCTCCAGCCGAAGCGGAAGCCGAGACGGATGGAGAGCGGGATCGAGTTGTGCACGGGGGAGCAGGTGAGCTGGACGACCCGCGACCGGGGCTGATCCGTGCGCCAGGCCGGCTCGGCGACGTACGCGTGGTGCACGTCGCCCGACAGCACACAGACCGTCGCCGGCGCGTCGGGGCCGCTGCCCACCTCGGCGATCAGCCCCGCCAGCTTCTCGAACGACGTCGGGAACGCCGCCCAGTGCTCCAGATCCGCCCTGCGGCGCAGATCCTCACCGAAGCGCGCCCATCGCCTCCCGCGCTCGCCCCGGGCCAGCGCGGCGTTCCAGCTCTCCGCGTCATGGACCAGCGGCGGCAGCAGCCAGGGCAGGGAGGTGCCGATGAGGAGGTGGTCGCGGTCGCCCGGATCGGTCAGCGCCTGGTCACGCACCCAACGCGCCTCCTCCGGGTCCAGCATCTCCCGGTGCCCCTCCGCGAGGACGCGGGCCGCCCGCGAGTCGACCATCAGCAGCCGCGTCCGGCCGAAGTCGCGGCGGTAACTCCAGCGCACACAGGCCGGATCGGCGTCGGCCTCGGCCGCGAACTCCCGCAGCCGCTCGGTGCCGTCCGCCTCCGCGCGTACGGCCGCGTACAGCTTGTCCGCGGCCAGTTCGGCGGGGGAGAGATTACCGAGGTGCTGATACACCCAGTACGACATCAGGCCGCTCAGGATGCGCTCCCGCCACCACGGCTTCGTACGCATCTCGGCGACCCAGGACGCGCTGGTGTTCCAGTCGTCTATCACGTCGTGGTCGTCGAAGATCATGCAGCTCGGGACGGTGGAGAGCAGCCAGCGGACCTGGGGGTCGCTCCACGACTCGTCGTAGAGGTGGGTGTACTCCTCGTAGTCGGCGACCTCCGCGCCCGGCGGCTCGGCCAGATCGCGGCGCTCGGCCAGCCAGCGGCGCGTGGTCTTCGACGTCTCGTCGGCGTACACCTGGTCGCCGAGGAGGAGCAGGACATCGGGGCGTACGGCTCCGGGGTCGGCCGTGAGGGTCGCGGCCAGGGTGTGCAGGGCGTCGGGTCCGACCGGGTCGGGCTCACCGACCGGCGCGGAGGCCCAGCGGCAGGAGCCGAAGGAGACATGGAGCTCCGGGGCGTCCGTTTCCGGGTGCTCCGTCGCGGCCAGCGTACGGATCACGCTCGGCGGGAACGGGGAGTCCTCGGGCGGCCAGACGCGCACCTGGTCCAGCAGCACCTCGTACGCGGCCGCGGTGCCGGGGGAGAGCCCGGTCACCGGGATCAGGGCGTAGTGGTGCCCGGCGATCAGGAACGTGCGCGACGAGCCGTACGCGCCGCCCTCGCAGCGGACCTCGGCCGTGCACGGCCGGTCCGTCTCGACCCAGATCGTGGCCGTGCCGGCGGATTCCCCGTCGACATAGCGCAGCAGTGGTCCCAGGCGCAGCCCGGTCATGATGCCTCCTCCGTCGCCCCGTACGGTACGGAACGACGGAGGGGGCCGACCAGTTTCCGGTCTGTGACAGGCAGCACGACCTGTGGTCGGAGGCTGCCGCCGGCTGTTGTCAGCAGCCGTTGAGGACGCCCTGGAGCGCGCTCTTCTCGGCCGAGTCGACGGTCAGGTTGTAGGCGTGCTTCACGTCCACCCACATGCGGGCGTACATGCAGTGGTACGCGGCGCGCGGCGGCAGCCACTCCGCCGGGTCGCGGTCGCTCTTGGACTGGTTGACGTTGTCCGTGACGGCGATCAGCTGCGGATTGCCGAGATCGTTGGCGAAGGTCTGGCGCTGGGCGGTGGACCACCCGCTGGCGCCCGAGGTCCACGCCTCGGCGAGCGGCACCATGTGGTCGATGTCCACGTCACTGGCGGCGCTCCAGGTGGCGCCGTCGTACTCGGAGTACCAACTGCCGCTGGTCGCCGCGCAGCTGGAGTTCGTCACGACGCTCGAACCGTCGCGCTTCAGGACGGTCTCGCGGGTGTCGCAGGCGCCCGACTGGGTGATCCAGTGCGGGAACAGGTCGCGGCTGTAGCCGCTGGTGGAACCTTCGGCGCGCACGGTCAGCTGACCGAGGTAGGTGCGGGCCGTGGAGGCGGCGATGGGCGTGGGCGGGGATGCCTGGGCGGGGGTCGGGGCGACGAGCAGCGCGGTGGCCGAGACCAGCGCGGCGGACGCGGCGATGACGGCTATTCGGCCGGCGGGACGGCCTTGACGCGCGTAGATACCTGACATGCGAACTCCCTTGTCGTGGGGGGAAGCTGACCGTTCGGAGCCGTGTTGGGGCGCCGGACCCGAGCGCCCATCGTTGCGGTGCCGGATTGCTGTGAGGTGGGCACCAGGTAACAGGGTGACGACATGGGCACGTCACATCAAGAGTTTCGACTTCCGTCGTCGGGACCCGGGGGGTGTCAACGCCTCACGCGGGGGTGTTATCTGACGTACGGGCAGAATGTCCGCCACGGAGTGAGATTGGGTGGGGAGCATGCTGCTGAAGGTCGATGTCACGTTCGGATTCGTCCTGGCGGTCCTGCTGGTCGCCGCGGCCGGGACCGCGGCGCTCGCGCACCTCGGGCGGGCGCGCGAGATCGCGACCGCGGGGGTGCGGGCGGCGGTTCAGCTCGGCGCGGTCTCCCTGGTGATCGGGTGGGTCGTCGGGTCCGTACCGGCGCTGCTGGCCTTCATCGCGCTCATGTACGCGGTGGCGGTACGCACCGCGGGGCGCCGCATCACGGGCAACGGGACGTGGTGGTGGGCCGCGGTGCCCATCGGGGCGGGGGTGGGCCCGGTGGTCGCGGTGCTGCTCCTGACCGGACTCGTACCGGTCAAGGGCATCGCCCTGATCCCCATCACCGGCATCCTCATCGGCGGCGCGCTGACGGCGACGGTGCTCGGCGGGCGGCGCGCGCTGGACGAACTCGGCGCGCGCCGGGGCGAGGTGGAGGCCGGCTTCGCGATCGGCCTGCCCGACCGGGACGCCCGCCTGGAGATCGCGCGCCCGGCGGCGGCCGACGCGCTGCTGCCGGGCCTGGACCAGACGCGGACGGTGGGGCTGGTGACGCTGCCGGGCGCGTTCGTGGGGATGCTGCTGGGGGGTGCGTCGCCGTTGTTCGCGGGGGCGGTGCAGCTGTTCGTCCTGGTGGCGCTGATGGCGGTGCAGGCGGTGGCGGTGAGTCTGGTGCTGGAGCTGGTGGCGCGGGGGGTGGTGCATCGGGGGTAGGGCGCTGGTTCTCTCCCCGTACCCGCCCCTTCCCGAAACCTGTCTCTTATACACAT
>NZ_JARJHW010000226.1:0-11018 GCF_040560175.1 Streptomyces panacea | reverse complement strand
CGCGGGTGACGGGAACGACTGGACTGCCGGGTGACGGGGCGAAGGGCGGCCAGGGGGCGGAGCGAAGGGAGGCCAGGGGACGCAACGTAGGCCCATACGATCAGCAGCCTTGCGCTGAGCCCGCCCGACGCGCGTCGCTGTCCCCCATTCGCGGTAACGTGGCGGTCGATGAACCCCTCTCCCTGACGCCCGAAGGACCACATGCCTGCCCAGCCCCCCGCCGTCTCCGTGATCATGCCGGTGCTCAACGAGGAACGGCATCTGAGGAACTCCGTCCAGCACATCCTGGAGCAGGAGTACGACGGCGAGATGGAAGTGGTCATCGCGCTCGGCCCGTCCACGGACCGCACCGACGAGATCGCGGCCGAACTCGTACGCGAGACGGCGGACAGCGCCCGCGCCCGCGTGCAGACCGTGCCCAATCCGACCGGCCGCACGCCGGCGGCGCTCAACGCGGCCATCAAGGCGTCCAAGCACCCCGTCGTCGTGCGCGTCGACGGCCACGGCATGCTCTCGCCGAACTACATCGCGACCGCCGTACGGCTCCTGGAGGAGACGGGCGCGCAGAACGTCGGCGGCATCATGCACGCCGAGGGCGAGAACGACTGGGAGCACGCCGTCGCGGCGGCGATGACCTCCAAGATCGGCGTCGGCAACGCGGCCTTCCACACGGGCGGCAGGGCGGGCCCCGCCGAGACCGTGTATCTCGGCGTCTTCCGGCGGGCCGCGCTGGAGCAACAGGGCGGCTACAACGAGGAGTTCATCCGGGCCCAGGACTGGGAGCTGAACTTCCGGATCCGCGAGGCCGGCGGACAGATCTGGTTCTCGCCCGAGCTGCGTGTTCAGTACCGGCCGCGGCCGTCCGTCCGGGAGCTCGCCAAGCAGTACAGGAACTACGGCCGTTGGCGCCATGTCGTCGCCCGCTTCCACTCGGGCTCGATCAATCTGCGCTACCTCGCGCCGCCGGTCGCGGTCTGCGCCAATGCCGCGGGCATCGTCGTCGGTCTGGCCTTCACACCGCTGGCGCTGATCGTCCCCGTTGGCTACCTCGCCGCGATCGTCGCGGGCTCGATACCCGCGGGCAAGGGCCTGCCCCTCAAGGCGCGGCTCCAGATCCCGCTCGCGCTCGCCACGATGCACATGTCGTGGGGGGTCGGCTTCCTGACCAGCCCGCGCTCGCTCGCCAAGAAGGTCATCGCGAGCCGCCGCCCGGCGGTCCAACAGGCCGTCTGAGCAAGGCGGTCACGTACGAGAGCGCCGGAACGAGACGTCACGTACGAGCGGTGACGTACGAGCGGTGACGTACGAGCGGTGACGTACGAGCAGTGACGTACGAGCAGTGACGTACGAGAAGGAGCCCCGGGCGCGTCGCCCGGGGCTCCTTCTCGTACGCGGCCTCCCGGCTACCAGGAGAAGCCGGGCTGGATCTCCATGCACTCGCTCTCGTCGGCCCCGTTGAGCGCCCGCGCGGTGTCCGGCGTCTTGGTGTCGTCCTTCACCGCCGCCTTCGGGTACGTGTCCCCCGTACGCCAGTCGGCGCCCACGACCAGCGTCACACCCGACACGTCCGTCGACTTCTTCGCCGAAGTGACCGGAATCCCGAGGGACTTGGCGACCGCCTGCGCGTCACCCTCCAAGTCGGCGCTGGGGAAGAGGACTTCGGTACGCGCGGTGGGATCGGGCGTCGAGTCCGACACGGCCTTGGTGTAGCCCTTGCCGACGAGCAGCCCCGCCACCGCGCTGGCCCGCCGCGCCGTCGGCGCCTGCGTGTCGCTGCCCGTGCCGTTGCGTACGAGCACCCCGGTGTCGGCCGGAGCCGCCGCCGGGTCCTTGGACTCGGCCGGGGGCTTGCGCTTGGACGCCTTGCCGTCGAGCGGCACGTCGTCGCGGACCATGGTGAACAGCTGGTCGGCGTCGCCCGGCTTCGGGAACACCCGCCCGGCTTCGGTGCCCGTGCCGTACACGTTCGGCATCGTCGCCATCGTGATGCGCTTCGTGGGCACCTTCTTGAGCTCTTCCGCCAGATCGTAGAGCTTCTTGACGCCGCCGAGGCCCGTGTCGACCGTCAGCGCGTCGGTGGCCGCCCCGGCGAGGCTCATCAGCTTTCCGGGGTCGGTCAGCTTGGCGCCCTTGCGCAGCTCGCGGACCATCGAGTTCATGTACATGTGCTGGGCGTGGGTGCGGGCCAGGTCGCTGCCGTCCTCGAAGCCGTAGCGCGTACGCAGCCACTGGAGGGCCTGCTCGCCCTGGATGATGTTCTCGCCCTTCTTCAGCTTCAGCCCGGAGCCCTTGCCCTCGGCGTTGCGTGAGTGGACGTTCTCCTGGACGCAGACCGGCACGCCGCCGATCGCGTCGGCCATCGAGACGACACCGGCGAAGTCGATCATCATGAAGTGGTCGATGGGGATGCCGGTCAGCTCGTACCAGGTGGCCACCGTGCAGCCGGGACCCCCGCGCCCCAGGCTCGCGTTGGTCTGTATGTTGCCCGTGCTCGCCGGGTAGACCTTCTTGGTGTCCGGGTCCGTGCACTTGGGCATCTTCAGCATGGTGTCGCGCGGCATGCTGACGACCGACATGTTGCTGCGGTCGGCCGAGACATGGAGCAGCATCTGTACGTCGGCCAGCGGCGCGCCGCCGAAGGTGTCCTTCGCGCCGCCGAGGTCCTGGTTCGCCTTGGTGTCGCGGGCGTCGGAGCCGATGAGCAGGATGTTGAGCGGGGTCTGGCCCGCGGAGTTGACCTTGTGGTCGGCCATCGGCTTGTCGCCGAGCGTCAGGTCTTCCTTCTTGAGCTTGCCGTCGAGATGGCGGTAGTAGAGGTATCCGGCGCCGGCCGTGCCGAGTATCAGCAGGGCGAGGACGAAGGAGACCCAGCGCAGTATTCGGCGCTTGCCGCGCCGGTCGCGTGGGCGCGCGCCGTTGCGGCGGGGACGGCCTCTTCTCGCCCTGCCGGAGCCATCGGCGGAGCCGTCCGCGGAGTCGGAGCCGTCACCCGAGCCGGCGTTCGCCTTGCCGTCCGACGGGCCGTCAGGGCCGCCGGTGCCGTCCGCGCCGTCGCCCTCGTACAGACTGTCGTCCCAGCCCAACTCGCCGGCGTGCGGGACATGTTGTCGTGTCCGCTGTCTGTGCATGCTCTGCCCCACCCCGTGCCCCTGCCCCTGTCGCTCAAGCGCTCCGCATGAGACGGCGTTCCGGGCATACCGGAGCCGGTCTCACTTGGCGCACACTTGCTTGTCCGCTTCCACCTTCTGTACGCCCTCCGGCGTCTTCGCCGGACCGGTGATGGGCACCCCCGCGCCCTTGAAGTCCGCCCCCAGGGTCAGCGTCATCGCCTCCAGCCCCTCGGCGTCCTCCGTGCCCGGCTTCATCGCCGTGGCGGGCAGGCCCATCATGTCCGCGAGACGGCGGGCCTGGTCGGCCTGGTTCGGCGCGTACTCCAGCGACGTCTTGTCCAACTCCGCAGGCGCGTTGCCCTTGTTGGTGGACTTCGGCACGCCTTCCTCGTTCTGCAGCCAGGCGAGCGTCTCCTGGGCGGAACCCTGCGGCCCGCCGCCGTTGAACACATCGACCCTGACATCGGCGGCGGCGGCCTTGGTTCCCTTGAGGAGCGCCGACTGCTTGCTCTTGGCGTCCTTCTCCTTCTCCTTCACCTCGGTGAGAGAGGTGTCGCTCTGCATCATCGCGAACAGCGGTTTCGCCTGCGTTTCGTTCACCACGACCGTCGCCTTCACGACTTCGGCCGGGTTGTCTATCACGGGCAGCGTGGTGAAGCTGATGTTCTTCGGGTTGACCTTGGACAGCTCCGTACCGAGGTCGCGGAGCTTCTCGATGCTGCCGATACCCGTGTCGACCGTGAGCGCGTCGGTCGCGGCCGTCGCCAGGTCCCACAGCTTCGTGGGGCTGGTCAGCGTGTCGCTGGACTTCATCTTCCGGATCAGGGAACCCAGGAACTGCTGCTGGGTCTGGATCCGGTCCAGGTCGCTCTCGTTGCCGAAGCTGTGCCGCGTACGGACGAAGGCGAGAGCCTGTTCGCCCTTGATGACGTGCTTGCCCTTGGTCAGCTTCAGATGCGAGTCGGGGTCGTCGACGTCCTTGGCGACACACACCTCGACACCGCCGACCGCGGTCGTCAGCGTCTTCACCGCGTTGAAGTCGGCCATCATGAAGTGGTCGACCGTCAGCCCGGTCAGCTCCTTGACCGTACGCATGGTGCAGCCCGGGTCGCGCTCGGACTGGCCGAGGCTGGTGTTGAACCGGACGCCCTGCTCGCCGGGGACGATCTTCGTGCCGTCCTCGGTCTTCGTCTCGCAGTCCGGGATGTCGGTGATCAGGTCACGGGGGATGGAGAGCGCGGTCGCGTTCGTCCGGTCCTTGGAGACATGGAAGAGGATCGTGGTGTCGGCGTGGCCGACACTGGCCTTGTCGCCGTAGCCCTCGTTGCCGGCCCCGGTGCGTTTGTCGGTGCCGATCACCAGGATGTTGACGGCCTGGTCCTTCTTGAACCCTCCGCTGCCCGCTCCCTCGACATCGATCGTGTGGATGTTGCTGTTGAGCTCCTGGTACGCGTAATAGGCGGCGCCCGCGCCGCCGATGAGAACGAACGCCGTGATGCCGCCCGTCCAGCCGAGGAGCTTCTTCTTCCGGGACTTGGGCGGGGCCTTGCGCTTGCGGCGGCCCGCGGCGGTGGGCGCGGCGTCGGCGTTGTTCGCGGCGCGGCGGCCACGCTGGCCGGGTACGTCCCGGCGGGACGTACCCGAAGCCCCGGTGGAACCTGAGGAGTCACGGGCGCGGGGGACACGCGCGCCCGCGTCGTCGGCCGCGCTGTCGGCACCCGCACCCGCGGGGGCGGCGGAGCCGGCTCCCGCTCCCGTGGCGCCGGGCGCTCTGCGGTCTCTGCCGGAACGCCCCTGCGGCGCACCGTCCGTGGGTGACGCTTTTCTGGACCGACGAGGGGCGTCCTGCCCGTTTCCCGCATCGCGAGAAGGAGCGGACGACTGCCCTTCGGAGTGGTTCAGTCGCAATTCGTAATTGCCGGTCTGCGGGTTGAGTACCCACTGGTCGGCGGGGTCGATCCCGTCCGACTGTCCACGGCTATGCGCATCCACGGTTGCTTGAGTCCTCCGTCGGGTGCCACGCGAAGCGCCTCTTCCCCCAAAGGCGCTCGGTCTTTCGATCCGGCAGTGCGCGACCTCGCGGTCCGAATGAACCAGATCGCGTCACACTATCCGCCCAGTTCAGCGTCGAGCGACGTCAGTGACAAATTCGACTCCTCTTACAAGGGGGCAATCTTCCCAATCGTCATAGACTGCCGACCCCTCCTTGGTATTGCTTTTACTCACACAGGCCCGCGGCGGCATTTGTGCCCGGGAAAGTCGGAGTCGGGGTGGCGCTCGAAGGTCCCGTGTCGTCCGGCTTTCCATCCGTTTTCGGACTTCCGCCGTCACGCTGTGTGTTCTCCTCGGCCCGCTTCTCCTCGGCCGACACGATCGAGACGGGCTCGTCCTTGCGTAGTTGCGTGAAGAGACGGCCCGCGTCCGGCTGTACGAGCTCGTCACGGTTCGGGTCATTGACATAGGGCTGTCGCGGTACGGTAAGGAATTGCACCTTTTCCGTCGGTACGTTCCGTAGGCCCCGCGCCAGGTCGTACAGATCCCTGAGTGTGTTCAGACCGGGGTCGGTCGTCAGCGACTTGGTCGCCGCGTCCAGCACCGGATAGAGCCGCGTGGGATTGAGCAGAACACCGTTGCTCTGCACCTTCCTGACGAGCGAACCGAGGAACTGCTGCTGGCGCTCCATGCGTTCGGTGTCGCTGCCGTCGCCGATGGTCTTGCGGGCCCGTACGAAACCGAGGGCCTCCTCACCGGTGAGGGTCTGCTTGCCCGCGGGCAGCTTCAGATGCGCGTCGACGTCGTCGACGGGCTTCTTGAGGCAGACCTCGACGCCGTCGACCGCGTCCACCATGTCCTTGAAGCCGCTGAAGTCGATCACCATGTGGTGGTCGACGCGGATGCCGGTGAGCTTCTCGACCGTACGGATCGAGCATGCCGCGCCGCCGAACTGGAACGCCCAGTTGAACTGTGCGGACTGCTCCCTGGAGCGCCTGCCGTCCGAGGCGAGGCAGCTCGGGATCTCGGCCATCAGGTCGCGCGGGATGGACATGGCGGTCGCGCTCTGCCGGTCGGCGGCGAGGTGCAGCAGGATCGTGGTGTCGGAGCGCTGCGAGCCGCCGTCGTCGCGGCCGTACTTGCCGTTGCCCGCGCCCGAGCGGGTGTCGGAGCCGATGAGGAGGATGTTCTTCGCGTCGACGGCGACGGGTCTCGGACGTTCCTTCTCGTACGTCCGCAGCTCCGCTTCGGCGGTGGTGTCGGTGGTGATGTTGCCGTCGAGCTTCTGGTAGAACCACCAGCCGACACCGGCGGAGGCGAGGACGACGACGGAGGTGCCGAGGGCGGTCCAGCGGAGCCAGTGGCGTTTGCGCGGCGCGGCGGCGGGGTCGGCGGCTTCCGGGTCCTCGGCGGCGCCGGGGGCATCGGGGACCGCGACGGCCTCGGCCTTGGCGTCGGCGGCCCCGGCTACGGGCGCCGCGTCTGTCGCGTCCTCGGACGGCTCGGTCTCCGGCTCGGTCTCCGGCTCACTCCCCGAACCCGCCGTCGCCCCGTCCTTCGGTTCGCCCTCCCCCTGTCCCTTCTTCCCGCTTCCGTTGTCACTGTCACTGTCATTCGCGGTCGTGTCGCCGTCGGACGCGGGCGACGCGGTCGGCGGCTCGTCCTCTGCCCGGGGGTCCGGTTCGGGCGGCGTGCCAGCACTGTCGGTCACGGCGGAGTCCATCCTTCATGGCGTCGGCGGCGGCACGGCTCCGCCGGTTTCAGGGGTAGACGGCTGAACCGCGCGCTTGGTTGTGCACTGAACCTGAACTACCGACGATCATCTACCGGAGGCGGCGTTCCACGCCGGAACCCGTCGGACCATCAGCTCACCGTGTCGCCGACCCGAGGTGGTCAGGTACCTCCTACGCCGTGCCGTCAGCCGTACCGCCGGCCGTGCCGGTGACCCGCTCGCTCTCGATCCGCTTGGCCAGTCCGTCCGCCGCCAGCTGGTCCAGATTGCGGCACAGCACCACCGACGAGCCCGCCGCGAGCGGCGCGTACAGCCCGGCCGAGAGCCCCTCCCAGGCGTCGTACGGCCTGCCGGACAGCAGCCGGGCGCCGGGGGCCGTCAGGCCGAGGGCCGTGGCGTCGGCTCGGGCCCGCTCCACGACCTGGGCCGCCGTCAGCTCCGTACCGGCGACGACGAGCGCGGGCGTGTCCGGGTCCACCGGCGCGAACGGGGCGAACCGGTCGCCCTGGCCGGGCACCTCCACCGCGTAGTCGGCGAAGCCGTCGGGCGCCTGCGGGAAGCGACCGCCGAGCGGGCGCAGCGCGAGCGCCAGCCGCTCGCCGCGGCAGGCGCGGGCGGCGTCCAGTGTGTCGGGGCCTGTGACGACGAGGTCCGCGCCGGCCGGGTCGCCACCGATCTCCACGACCACCCCGACCGAGGAACACGCGAGCAGCCACACCGCGGTCTGCCAGTGCGCGGGCAGCAGAAGCGCGAGCCGGTCGCCGGGGGCGGCGGCGAGGTCGCCCTGGAGGAGGTTGGCGGTCTTGGACACCCAATTGGCGAAGGTGGCCACGGACAATTCCACGCGTTCACCGGTGGCATCGTCGTAGAAGGTGACCAAGGGGCGGGCCGGATCCGCGGCGAGGGCGGATCGCAGCAGGTCGGCGGGGGTGCGGTCGCTGGCGTTCACGCGGGCAAGGGTACGCGGGGCGGCCGGGCGCACACCGCCGTACCGGTGACGCCGTCCACCGGTTGGTCCGATGGACCGTCAGTTTCCTTGGGCGCTCCCGGAAGGCGGGCACGGCCGGCCGGCCGCACGATCGGGTTATGCGTGCATTCCTGTCTTCCTCGATCGGCGTCGCCTGTGCCGCGGCTCTCGTCCTCCCGCTCTCCCTGCCCTCCGGGGCCGCGGCGGCTCCCCGGGATGTCCGGACGGGTTCATCCGTGCCGGGCTCGACCGAGTCGCTGCCACTGATCTCGCTCGGGTCCGAACGCTCCTCCGGTGTCGCCGCCGAGCAGGGGCTGGCCCAGCGGGACGTCCAACCCTTCTCGCTCGTCGGCGTCGTCTGGGACGACGCCGACGCCGAACTCAACGGCTCGGTCCAGGTCCGAAACCGGTCCGCCGAAACGGGCGCCTGGTCCGGCTGGCAGGACCTGGAGACGCACAACGCCGAGCACGGCGCCGACCTCGGTACGTCGGAACGCGACTCCGGCACCGTGCGCGGCTCGACGGCGCCGCTGTGGGTCGGCGCGTCCGACGGTGTCCAGGCACGGGTCCTGGCGCACGAGAACCTCGACACCGATCCGGACAGCCGCCCCGCCCGTGTGCCGCTGCCGCGCGGGCTGAGCCTGGAGCTGGTCGACCCGGGGGAGGCGCCGGAGCAACTGCCGGTGACGGGTGCGGATGCCTCCCGGGGCCAGTCCGTCGCGACGGACCCCGCCGGCTCCGCCGCTGACTCCGCCGCCGCCGCTGACGACGACGCCGGCTCTGTCTCCGGCTCCGGCTCCGGTTCCGGCTCCGGTTCCGGTTCCGGTTCCGGTTCCGGCAAGGCGACCACAGCCGCCGGGAGCGGCGGCGCCGCGAAGCCGTACAAGGCCCCGCGCCCGAAGATCATCTCGCGCAAGGGGTGGGGCGCGAACGAGAAGCTGCGCGAGAGGCAGCTCGGCTACACGAAGACGGTGAAGGCCGCCTTCGTCCATCACAGCGCGACGGGCAACAACTACACCTGCAAGCAGGCGCCCTCCGTCATTCGCGGTATCTACCGCTACCACGTGACGAGCAGCGGCTGGCGGGACATCGGCTACAACTTCGCCATCGACAAGTGCGGAAACATCTACGAGGGGCGCGCCGGGGGCGTGACGAAGCCGGTCATGGGTGCTCACACTCTCGGTTTCAACACGAACAGCACGGGCATTGCCGTCCTCGGGTCGTACGGGACGACCAACCCGCCCGCGGCCGTCACGACGGCGGTCGCCAAGCTCGCCGCCTGGAAGCTCGGGCTGCACGGGATCAACCCGAAGGGCAAGGTGACGCTGACGTCGGCGGGTGGCAACAAGTACAAGAAGGGCAAGAAGGTCAGCATGAACGCGGTCTCGGGCCACCGGGACGGGTTCGTGACCGACTGCCCGGGCAACAGGCTGTACAGCAAGTTGGGCGCGGTGCGTGTATCCGCCGCGAAGTACCAGGGACGCTCCTAGACTGGCTGGTCACCCCCTGCACGGGGGACCGCCGTCCCCAGCAGGAAGCAGAGACGAACAAGGTGACTGAAGCGATCCTCCTGGTCGGCGGCAAGGGCACCCGGCTCCGGCCGCTCACGGTGCGCACGCCAAAGCCGATGGTCCCGGCGGCCGGCGTCCCGTTCCTCGCCCATCAGTTGGGACGGGCGCGGGCCGCCGGGGTCGAGCACATCGTCCTCGCGACGTCGTATCTGGCCGAGGTGTTCGAGCCGTACTTCGGAGACGGCTCGTCGCTCGGCCTGCGCCTCGAATACGTCACCGAACACGAGCCACTCGGCACCGGCGGCGCGATCCGCAACGTCGCCTCCCGGCTGGACTCCGGCCCTGACGACCCGGTGCTCATCTTCAACGGCGACATCCTGACGGGCCTCGACATCGGCGCGCTGGTCGACACCCATGCGTCGTCCGGGGCGGACGTCTCGCTGCACCTGACACGGGTCGACGACCCGAGGGCGTTCGGGCTGGTGCCGACGGACGACGACGGCCGGGTCACGGCGTTCCTGGAGAAGCCGCAGACACCGGAGGAGATCGTCACCGACCAGATCAACGCGGGGGCGTACGTCTTCCGCCGCTCGGTGATCGACTCCATCCCGGCCGGCCGCCCGGTGTCGGTGGAACGCGAGACGTTCCCGGGCCTGCTGGAGTCCGGGGCGCATCTGCAGGGCATGGTCGACTCCACGTACTGGCTGGACCTGGGCACTCCCCGGGCCTTCGTCCGCGGCTCGGCGGACCTGGTCCTGGGCGTGGCCCCGTCCCCCGCGATCCCCGGCCGCTGCGGCGACCGCCTGATCCTCCCGACGGCCACGGTCGCCCCGGACGCGAAACTCACGTCGGGCACGGTGATCGGCGCGGGCGCGGTGATCGCCGAGGGCGCCCGCATCTCGGGCAGCGCGATCCTGGACAACGCGGTGATCGGCCCCGGGGCGATCATCACGGACTCCCTGGTGGGCGCGGGGGCGCGAGTGGGAGCCCGTACGACACTGACGGACGCGGTGATCGGCGACGGCGCGACGGTGGGCCCGGACAACGAACTGCGCGCGGGCGCGCGCGTCTGGTGCGACACGACACTCCCACCCGGCTCGATCCGCTTCTCGTCGGACCAGTGAGCCGGGGGTCCGCCTGACGGCCGGTCGGGACGGGCTCGGGTGGGGGCGGCGTCGCAGCCGGGCCGAGACGAGCCCGGTGCACCTTCGGGAAGCCTGCTGTCCGTCGGGTTGGTGGCGGGGCGTCTTGCCGCGAGTACGCGCGGCGTAGCCGTGTCAGGAGCGCGGGGGCGTGTCGCTCGGCGCGGCGCGCCCCGCCCTTCCGTCTTCCCGGCGCCGGGGGTCCGGTACGGGCTCAGGGCCCGTACCGGACCCCCGGTTGCGGTCCACTGCGGGCTCACTCGCCTTGCGTTCGCCCGGCGCGGTGCACCCCGCCCTTGCGTCTCCCCGATACCTGGGCCCCTGTACGGGCCCGGGGCCGGCTGCGGCCCGGTTTGCGGTCCGTTGCGGGCTCACTCGCCTTGTGTTCGCGCGGCGTAGCCGTGTCAGGAGTGCGAGGGGGTGGCGTTCGGCGCGGCGCACTCCGCTGTTCCGTCTCCCCGATACCTGGGCCCCTGTACGGGCCCGGGGCCGGCTGCGGCCCGGTTTGCGGTCCGTTGCCGGCTCACTCGCCTTGTGTTCGCGCGGCGTAGCCGTGTCAGGAGT
>NZ_JARJHW010000225.1:0-11095 GCF_040560175.1 Streptomyces panacea | reverse complement strand
GGGTATAAGAGACAGGAGGGGGTCGGGGTGGCGGAGCCCGAACCACCGGTGCCGGCGCCGCCCGTGGGGGGCCCTGAGACCGTGGCCTCCGGCGCGCTCGGGCTTCCCGATGTCGCGGACGGTGACACGGCGCCGGTCTCCGTCGGCGAGGGATCGGGTGAGCCGCTGCCGCCGGACCGTGCGCCGGCCGAGGGTTCCGAGGCGTCCCCGGTGCGGGAGGTGTCTCCCGCACCTGGCGCGCCGCTCTCGCCCGGTCCGGAATCCGGCGCGTCCGAGTCCGAATCCGGGGGAGGCGGCGAGGAGTTCACCGGATCCTCGTCGTCGTTGTTCTCGGTGACCCCCGGTATGGACAGCCAGGGCGGCGCCGAGCCGCCGCCGATCATCGCGGCGCCGAGCACGACGGCGCAGCAGACGCAGGTACCCGCCAGGACCCAGCCGATCCGGCGCAGACGCTTCCGTCGAGGAGCGGCGGTGTCGTCGTGCGGTGCCGGCTCGTCGTACGACTCGGCGGGGCCCGGCTCCGGCTCCAGCTCCGCCTCCGGCTCCGGCGGGATCGTGGGGATGACCTCGGTCTCGGCCTCGGGCCCGGCCTCGGCCCCGCGCGTCGCCTGAACGTCGGACTCGCCGTCGCTCGCCGCCTCTTCCGCGCGTTCCGCCGCGGGCGCGGAGTCAACGGCCTCCGCGGCCTCCGCCTCCGCCGACCGGGAACCCTCACCGCGCGCGGCAGCCTCCGCCGCCATCCCGGCGACCACCTGCTCCAGCCGGCCGAGCCGGTCGTTCAGGTCCGACGCGTCGTCGCGGAGGGTCTCCTCACGCTCGGCATCGGTGTCTGCCCGGTGCTCTTCCACAACCGCCCCGCTCAGTGCGTCCCAGTCGTACGACGGATATCCAGCGTCGCCGATGAGACTAGTACTACCGCACGAAGGGCCATGTCCCTCCGTGGACGAGATCCGGCCTGTCCGGCGTCCGAGGACACGGCACTACGCACTCGGCCTCCCCCGAAGCCCGCCCGCCGCAGGCGGATCGGGGCTGCGCAGCGCGTCGATCGCGATGCGGGCCGCGGTGCCGATGACCGCGTCCGCCGCGGGCAGGGTTGCGGCCGGGCTGGCCGCGCGGGTGAAGACCGCGACGGCGTAGCGGCCGTGGTCGGGGTATTCGATCACGCCGACCTCGTTGCGGAGGGTGGGCGCGCTGCCGGTCTTGCCCGCGACGCGCACCTCGTCGAAGGGGAAGCCCGAGGCCAGCCGGTGGGGCCACACCTGGAGGCCGAGCAGGCGACGGACCGCCGCGCCGTGCTCGGGGGCGCAGGCCTCGTCGCGCCAGATCGCGCCGAGCAGGCGGGTCATGTCGCGCGGGGTACTGCGGTTGGTACGGGTGGGGTCCAACGCGCGCATGCGCGCGAGCACCTGGGGATCGGCCAGGGCCTGCGGGCCGCCCTGTCCGGCGTCCTCCCTGATGGTGGTGATGAACTCGCGGAAGGTCTGCACCGCGTGGGTACGGGTGAGGCCCAGCCGCTCGGTGGTGTCGTTGACGGCGTCGAGGCCGACGCGTGCCAGCAGGAGATCCGCGGCGGTGTTGTCGCTGACGGCCATCATCAGATAGGCCGCGTCGCGCA
Source organism: Streptomyces panacea (assembly GCF_040560175.1). NCBI lineage: Bacteria > Bacillati > Actinomycetota > Actinomycetes > Kitasatosporales > Streptomycetaceae > Streptomyces > Streptomyces panacea. Next base: position 9,480 of record NZ_JARJHW010000225.1, on the reverse strand, counting down.
GGGAGAGACGAGCCGGATCGAGCATGGCGGAGAGCCCGGTCGGACCCGGCGTACGGCTTTCGGCCGGGGACTCGACCTGTTCGGTCAGGGTCAGGTGCCCGGCCTCGGCGTGCTGATGGAGCGCGACGAGCAGACAGAGTTTGTGGACGCTCGCGGTGACCACCGGCCGGTCCGCGCCCACGTCGATCTGGGCGCCCGAGTCGATGTCCACGGCGTGCAGCCGGCCGGTGACACCGGCTTCGGCGAACGCGGCGCGGATTCGGTCGCGTGGATGGCTGCGTGGGTGGCTGCGTGGGTGGCTGCGGGTGGTGGGCTCGGTCATATCCAGTACTCCGCCGCCGGGCGCAGATGCAGCGGACCGGAGGACACGTCGGGGCGGGCGGCGGCGGTACGGCCCAGGGCATCGGTGACGGTGTCGGCGAAGGCCCGTACGGCGGCGTCGCCCCGCCCCCGCGGCCAGGCCGCCGAGTGACGCCAGGCCAGCGGCGCGCCGCTCAGCGGGCGCCAGATGAGCTCGGGGTCTCCGGCGTGGTGGGCGTCGCGCGGACCGAAGGCGACGGCACGGCTGGACAGGAGCAGGCCGCGTGTGAAGCTCGGGCCCTGGCCGTGCCGGACCGCGGTGGGCGTGTAGCCGTGCCGGGCGCAGGTGGTCAGGAGGTCGTCGTGCACGGCCGGGGCATGGGCGCGGGGGAAGAGGATCAGGTCGTATCCGGAGAGTGCGGCGAGCGGGACCGTTTCGAGCCGCGCCTCCGGGGCGTCGTGCGGCAGCAGGACACCGAGTTCGTGGCGCAGGACGGGTCCCAGTTCCAGTCCTGACACGTCGCACGGGTGGTGGATGAGGCCGACGTCCAGGTCGTGCGAGGCGAGTCGGGCGAGCTGCTCGGCGGTCGGCAGCTCGTGCGGCTCCAGCTCCACACCGCGTTCGCGCTCCTGGAAACCGGCCAGGATCGCGGCCACGGTCTCCCCCGCGATGTCGGGCGGCAGAGCGGCGCGCAGCAGCCCGCTGTGGCCCTCCTGGATGCGGCGGGCCGTGGCCATCAGCGCCTCGGAGTGGGCCAGCAGCCGACGGGCGTCGTCGAGCAGGAGTGTGCCTCCCTTGGTGATCGTCACCTGTCTGCTGGAGCGCTCGAAGAGACGTACACCCAACTCCCGCTCCAGGCGCTGGATGCGCTGCGACAAGGGTGGCTGGGCCACACCGAGACGCTGGGCGGCGCGGCCGAAATGTAACTCTTCCGCAACAGCCACAAAGCACTGGAGATGCCGTATCAGGTCCACGAGCAGCGATGATACCGATTATTGATCGATCCATGAGCCATATCGTTCTTGGACGTGAAGGGGCGGGCGTTGTTCTGCTCGGGACGAAGGAGGGACCGTCGGCACCGGCCCGGACACGGCCCCGCGTCCCCCGGTGCGAAGCGTCCGAACAGAGCTCTACGAGAAGGAAACCCGCCACCGCATGTCCAGCCGTATCCCCCGCCGCGCCGCGCTCGCCACCCTGACCGGCCTCGCGGCCCTGCCCCTCATCGCCTGTGACACGAGCACCGGGGCCGCCACGAAGCCGAGCCCTCCCCCGGCCGGCGCCCCGCCCGCGGCCGATCCTCGAATCAGGCGCGCGTTCGCCGATCTGGAGCGGAAGTTCGACGCCCGGCTCGGTGTCTACGCGATCGACACCGGCAGCGGCCGGTCCATCACCCACCGGCCCGACGAACGCTTCGCGTACGCCTCCACGTGCAAGGCGCTGCTCGCCGCCGTCATGCTCGAAAGGAACTCCCTCGGCCAACTCGACCGGCTCGTGCGGTTCGACCGCGACGATCTCGACGGCGCCGGCTACTCCCCGATCACCGAGAAGCACCTCGATACGGGCCTCACCCTGCGCGAGCTGTGCGACGCCACCGTCCGTTACAGCGACAACGGCGCGGCCAACCTCCTCTTCCGCGAGATCGGCGGCCCCAAGAACCTCGAAGCCGCCCTCGTCTCAATCGGCGACCGCGTCACCCGATGCGACCGCTACGAGGACGCGCTCAGCGAAGCCGTCCCCGGCGACCTCCGCGACACCAGCACACCCCGCGCGCTCGCCACCGATCTGCGGACGTACGTCCTCGGCGACACCCTCGCCCCGGCCGAGCGGGCCGTGCTGACGGACTGGCTCAGACGCAACACCACCGGCGACAACGTCATCCGGGCGGGCGCCCCGGCCGGCTGGCAGGTCGGCGACAAGACCGGCACGGGCGGCTACGGCACCCGTAACGACATCGCCGTCGTCTGGCCGCCCAAGGCGGCACCGATCGCCATCGCCGTGCTCTCCCGGCGTGATGTCAAGGACGCCGAACCCGACGACGCCCTCATCGCCGGAGCGGCCGAGGTCACCCTCGGCGCACTCGCCTGACCGCGCGTCACCCCGTCGCGCGGACACACTCCAGCGCCGCGAGCTGCCGCCGCTCCGTCGATTCGATACGTGCCGCCTGCGTCGGCGTGACCACGTCGCACACCCAGTCCCAGTGCAGCGCCACGAGGTCCCCGGGCGCGAGCCCCGGGATCAGCGAGCGGCCCCCCGTCGACCAGCGCACGGACTCCTGGCGGGGCGGTCCGGGGATCAGGGCCGTACCCGTCCAGATCAGCGGGCGGGAGTCGACCGCGGCCGACTCGCCCTCGACCGAACGGACCACGCCTGTCCGGATACGGCACCGGTCGAGGACCGACAGCGCCGTCGGGTTGCCCGAGGCGCGCAGCAGTTGGGCCCACGGGTAGACGTCGAAGACCTGGAAGCTGTGGTGGGCGAGGGCACGGTCGGACGCCTCGCGCCAGGTGCCGCCCAGCTGGCCGCGGAAGCGGTCGCGCATCCGGGCCAGCAGGTCCGCCGGGTCGGCGCGGTCCAGGAGGTCGTTGCCGATCCAGTACGCCTCGACGACGCGCTCGTCGAGCGGGTCGTCGAGGCCGGCGGTCTCGGCGAGGAATTCGAGGTAGCACCAGGCGCCCTCGAACTGGCGGGCGCCCCGCTCGATGCCCGCGGTGTCGGCGGGGCGCAGCAGCGCCGCGGAGTCCACCGGGCCGCAGTAGCCGAGTTCGTTGGGCGGGTAGGCGTACCGCGCGAAGAGGATCGCGCCGCGCTCGCTCATTCAGCAGATCCTCGGGAGCTGTTCGCCGACGGGGAGGCCGACGACCCGCGAGCCGCCGAGGCCGGTCCTGGCGACCACCATGCCGGGGTGGTCGGGTACGCAGGTGCCGATCCGGCGGGCCCCGTGGCCCAGCGGGTGCGCCTGGAGGGCCGCGAGGACCTGCTCGGAGCGGTCCGCGGGGACGATCGCGATGAGCTTGCCCTCGTTCGCCACCTGGAGCGGGTCGAGCCCGAGCAGGCTGCACGCGTCGCGCACGGTGTGCGGTACGGGCAGGTCCCGCTCGATCAGTTCGACGCCGACCGCCGACGCGGTGGCGATCTCGTTCAGCGAGGCGGCGACGCCGCCGCGTGTGGGGTCGCGCAGTACGTGGATGTCGGCGCCGGTGGCGAGCATCGCGGCGACCAGGCCGTGCAGGGGCGCGGTGTCGCTCTCGACCGTCGTACCGAAGTCCAGGCCGTCCCGGCAGCTCATCACGGCCACTCCGTGCACCCCGATGTCGCCGCTGATCAGCACGGCGTCGCCGGGCGCGGCGCGGCGCGGGCCGATGTCGACGCCGGCGGGGATCACCCCGATCCCCGAGGTGTTGACGTAGACGCCGTCCCCGCTGCCGCTGTCGACGACCTTGGTGTCGCCGGTGACCAGTTGGACCCCGGCGGCCCGCGCCGCCGCGCCCATGTCCTGGGCGATCCGGCCGAGATCGGCGAGCGCGGTGCCCTCCTGGAGGATGAACGCGGACGACATGAACAGCGGCGTCGCGCCGGACATGGCCAGGTCGTTGACGGTTCCGTTGACGGCGAGGTCCCCGATGGAGCCGCCGGGGAAGAACATCGGCCTGACCACGAACGAGTCGGTGGAGAAGGCGAGTCGGGTGCCGTCGCCGACGGTGAGTACGGCGGAATCGCCCAGTTCGGGCGTGGCGGCGGAGCCGTACGCGGGGAGGAACAGGTGCTCGACCAGCTCGGCCGACATCGCCCCGCCGCCGCCGTGGCCCATCACGACCGTCGGGGTCGCGCGCAGGGGGACGGGGCAGGTCCAGCTCTCGAAGTCGAGGTCGTTGCCGACGGGCAGGGGCACCCGGGTGGGTAGGTGGTTGGTCGTCTCGGTCTCAGTCACTTCGCATCGACCAGTTCCAGTCGGCGGTAGGTGAAGTACGCGGCGCACGCGCCCTCGGAGGACACCATCGTGGCGCCCAGCGGATTCCTCGGGGTGCACTCCTTGCCGAAGGCGGCGCACTCGTGCGGCTTGATCAGCCCTTGGAGCACGTCGCCCGAGCGGCACAGCGCCGACTCGGCGGTGCGGATGTCGGCCACGTCGAATCTGCGCTCGGCGTCGAACTCCGCGTATTTCCCGGCCAGTCGCCATCCGCTGCTCGGGATCGTCCCGATGCCGCGCCATGTCCGGTCGGTGACCTCGAAGACGTCGCGCAGCATCTCCATGGCGGGGAGGTTGCCCTCGTCACGTACGGCGCGGGGGTAGGCGTTCTCCAGCTCGTGGCGGCCCTGTTCGAGCTGGAGGACCGTGCGGCGGACGCCTTCGAGGATGTCCAGCGGTTCGAATCCGGTGACGACGATGGGGACTTGGTACTTCTCCGCCAGCGGCGGGTACTCGGAGGTCCCCATCACGCTGCACACGTGCCCGGCGGCGAGGAACGCCTGCACCCGGCAGGTGGGGGACTCCATGATCGCGGCGATCGCGGGCGGTACGAGCACGTGCGAGACGAGCAGGGAGAAGTTCCGTACGCCGAGCCGCCGGGCCTGATGGACCGTCATGGCGTTGGCGGGGGCCGTCGTCTCGAAGCCGATGCCGAAGAAGACGACTTCCTTGTCGGGGTTGTCGCGGGCCAGTTTCAGCGCGTCGAGCGGGGAGTACACAACGCGTACGTCGCCGCCCGCGCTTTTCACGGAGAACAGGTCCTGGCTGCTGCCGGGCACCCGCAGCATGTCGCCGAAGGAGCAGAAGATGACACCGGGGCGGGCGGCGATCGCCAGCGCCCGGTCGATGATCTCCAGTGGGGTCACGCAGACCGGGCAGCCGGGCCCGTGGATCATCTCGACCCCGTCGGGCAGCAGTTGGTCGATGCCGTGCCGGATGATCGAGTGGGTCTGGCCGCCGCAGACCTCCATCATCGCCCAGGGGCGGGTGGTGACCGCGTGGATCTGGTCGACCAGCCGCTTGGCGAGATCGGGGTCGCTGAACTCGTCGAGGTACTTCACTGTCCGGTGCCTTCCGCTGATTCCCGCTGCCTGGCCGCGAGTTCGAAGCCGTCGCCGAACTCCTCCTCCAGGAGCCCGAGTTGTTCGAAGTTCGCCAATGTGCGCAGGGCGGACGCCTCGTCGAGCCGCTGGATGGCGAAGCCGACGTGGACGACGACGTATTCGCCGATCTCCGCGTCGGGGATGTACTGGAGGCAGACCTCCTTGCGTACGCCGCCGAAGTCGACCTGGGCCATCACGGTGCCGTCGACCTCGGCCGTACTGAGCACCCGCCCGGGGACTGCCAGACACATGGTGCCTCTTCCTTCTCTCTGGATGGTGTGTGTGACCTGACGTGGGTCAGGTGGGTCACCCGGACGCCGCGACCAGCAGTTGACCGAAGGCGATGCCGCCGTCGTTGGGCGGCAGCAGCCGGGGGCGCAGGACGGTGAAGTCCTTTGCCCTCAGGGCCCGTTGGGTTGCTTCGAGCAGGACGGCGTTCTGGAACACCCCACCGCCGAGAGCCACCACGCCGAGCCCGGTCCGGTGACGGAACAACTCCGCGAGGTCGACGGTGAGAGCCGCGACGGCCGCGTGGAAGCGCGCGGCGATCAGCTCCGGGGCGACGCCCGCGCGTACGTCGCGGACCACCGCCCGGATCACCGGGCCGGGGTCGGCGACGACCGGCTCTCCGGCATCGGGCCCCGTCGGCAGACCGAAGGCGTAGGCACTTCCGGCGGGCTCCGCCGGCCTCGATCTCGCGAGGCCCTCCAGCGCGATGGCCGCCTCCGCCTCGTACGCCACCTCGTGCCGTACGCCCGCCAGTGAGGCCACCGCGTCGAACAGCCGGCCCATGCTCGACGTCGGCACACAGCCGAAGTCCGTCGCCAACTGGTGGGCCAGCACGTCACGTTCATCGGCCGGGCAGGCGGCGACGGCGGGCAGCTTCTCGTCCCAGGGGATCCCGGCGGCGCGCAGATGCGCGAGCGCCATCCGGTACGGCCGCAGCACGCTCGCGTCACCGCCCGCGAGCGGTACGTACGCCAGGTGGGCCGCCCTGCGGTACGACTTGTAGTCGGCGATCAGCGTCTCGCCGCCCCACACCGCGCCGTCGGGGCCGTGGCCGGTGCCGTCGTAGGCGAAGCCGATGACGCTCTCGCCGGGTCCGAGACCGTGCTCCCCCATCACGGACGCGATGTGCGCGTGGTGGTGCCACACGGTGCGTACGGCCCGGCCCTTGGCGTGCGCGCGGGCCCAGGCGCCGGAGCGGTAGCCGGGGTGGGCGTCGGCCACGAGCTGTTCTGGTTCGACGCCGGTCAGCAGTCCGAGATGGGCCGCCGTGCGGGTCAGCGCGTCGACCGTGGAGAGGTCGTCCATGTCGCCGATGTGCTGGCTGACCCAGGCGTAGCCGCCCTCGCCGAGCGCGCACGTGTTCTTCAGGTCGGCGCCGGTGGCGAGCAGCGGCGGGATGTCGAAGGGCAGCGCGAGGGGCAGCGGCGCGTAACCGCGTGACCTGCGTAGGGGCAGTTCGGCGCCCGCGACGAACCGGCTGACGGAGTCGTCGCACGGCACCTGGATGGGGCGGTCGTGCCGGAGCCAGGCGTCGGCCAGCGGGGCGAGTTCGGTCAGCGCCTTCGTGTCGTCGGTGACGATGGGCTCGCCGGACCGGTTGCCGGAGGTCATGACCAGCGCGTCGGGGCCGGGGGTGTCGTCGCCGATTCCGAGCAGGAGAACGTGCAGCGGGGTGTACGGAAGCAGCAGGCCGAGGTCCGGGTTTCCGGGCGCCACCGCGGCGGCGAGGCCCGCGCCCACGGTCGGTGTACGGCGCGGGAGCAGGACGATCGGCTTTCTGCCGCCGCTGAGGAGGGCTCTCTCGTCCTCCGTCGTCGTCACCAGTTCCTCGGCGACGTCGAGGTCCGCGACCATGACGGCGAAGGGCTTGCCGCCGCGCTGCTTACGGCGCCGCAGTTCGGTGACGGCGGCTTCGTCGCGGGCGTCGCAGGCGAGGTGGTAGCCGCCGAGTCCCTTGATCGCGACGATCCTTCCCTCCGTCAGCAACCGCCGTGCGGTGCGCAGTGCTTGGTCGCCCTCTCCGATCACCTCGCCGCTGCCGCCGATGAGTTCGAGACGTGGGCCGCAGGCGTGGCAGGCGATCGGCTGGGCGTGGAAGCGGCGGTCGCGCGGGTCGCCGTACTCCGCGCGGCAGTCGTCGCACATCTCGAAGGCCGCCATGGTCGTCGCCGCACGGTCGTAGGGCAGACCGGTGACGATCGTGAAGCGGGGGCCGCAGTGGGTGCAGGTGATGAAGGGGTGGCGGTATCGCCGGTCGGCCGGGTCGCCCAGTTCGGCCAGGCAGTCCCGGCACGTCGCGGTGTCGGGCGAGACCAGGGTGCGTACCCGGTCGGCCGAGCTGGAGTCCGCGATCACGAACTCCGCTCCCCCGGTGGGTGGTTGGTCCGTCTCGGTCACGGACTCCACGACCGCCAGCGGGGGCGGGTCCGTCTGAAGCCGGCGGCCGAACTCCGCGACCGCGCCGGCGTCGCCCTCCACCTCGGCCACGACGCCGGAGCCGGTGTTGGCCACGGAGCCGGTGAGCGCGAGTTCGGCGGCGGTGACGTAGACGAACGGGCGGAAGCCCACGCCCTGGACGACACCGCGCACCTCGAACCGGCGCCGTACGCGCGGCTGTCGGTCCTCGACGGTTCGGGGCTCCACGGTTCGGGGCTCGGAGGGGTCCGTCGCACGGGCGTCCGGCTCGTGGGCGCCGGACTCGTGGGCGCCGGACTCACGCGCGTCCGGCTCACGGGCGCCGCTGCCCATCATCTCCAGGCCCGACAGCGCTTCCGCCGCCTTCGCCTCGTCGATGATCTCCATCGCGAAGCCCATGTGCAGCAGAACCCAGTCGCCGGCGACCGGTGGCGCGTCGAGCATGCCGACGTTGATCCGGCGCCGGGCGCCCTCCACATCGACGAGGGCGAGCTGGCCCGCGTACCCCTCGACGATCTCCACCACTCGCCCGGGGATGCCGAGACACATGATCAGGACCTCCGGGTCCGGGCGGGTGCGGGCGTGGACGCGGGTCCGGCCGCCGACAGGCGCCGGACCAACGCGCGCACCTCCGCCACCGCTTCGGGTACGGCGGCGGCGACGGCCTCAGTGAGGCCGATGCCCTCCTCGACGTCGGCGGGGGTGCACCCCACAACGTGGGTGAGCGGAAGCGTACCGCCCAGTTGGCCCAGATTTGCCAGGACAGATACCGGATTCATCCCGTGTGCATCGAATTCACCCGCTCCGAGGTCGTCCGGGCCGACCTCCAGAACGGTCAGCACGCCGGGTGCGCCGCCGCCCGGACAGGCGTCGACCAGCACCAGCGCGTCGTACCCGTCGAGCAGGTCGTACGCGAGGTGCATGCCCCGGATGCCGTAGTCGACGACCCGGACGCCGACGGGGAGCGGCGGCCCGGGGTCGGCGGCGAGCCGGCGTACGACCTCCGGGCCGAAACCGTCGTCGCCGAGGAAGAGATTGCCGATACCGGCGACGAGCACACCTCCGGTCACGTCAGGACTGGCCCTCGGCGCGCGGCGTGCCGCCGTGATGGGAAGGGCCGGTGCCTTCGTCCGCGGACCGCTTCGCCCGGTCGTACGGCGGGACGGCACGGCCGTCGGTGTCGATGTCGTCGGCTCGGCCCTTTTCCTTCGCCATGCTGTGCTCCCTGGTCTGGGGGATACCGGATTCCCGGCGCGGCGCCGGGACGGTGTCAGTTGCCGCCGGACTGGAGGTTCGGGGCGTCCGGGTCGGTCGGCTTCCGCGGTTTGACGGAGGTGTCCGACGTCTTGTCGGAGCGGCCGGCCGGCCGGTCGACGGGACCGCCGGAGGGCTGGTCCGACCCGGTGTCACGCGATCCCTTCGGGCCGCGCTCCTCCTGCGGTTCCTCGTCGTGGCGTCCACGTGCTGTGTCAGTCATCGGATGCTCCTCTCACTCGTGCCACGCGCTCACATCGCGCGCATGCGGACGTATCTGCGGATGTCGGGGATCCAGCGCACGCCGACGGCGACGGCGAGCACCGCCACGGCGGCGGCCGCGCCCGCGGTGACCATTCCGAGGATTCTCACGAGGGGTTCTCCTTCCGGTGTTCCGGTGTATCGGGGGTGTCGGGGGTGTCGGGGGCTGT
>NZ_JARJHW010000224.1:0-11114 GCF_040560175.1 Streptomyces panacea | reverse complement strand
GAGAAGGCGGCGGTGGGCCGGTCGACGACACCGCTCTCACTGCCGGACGCGGTGCGGGGCCGCCCGATGCGAGTGGTGCGGGTGTCGGGCTCGGGCGCGGCGCCGGGAACGGCGTCCCGCGGGCCGTCCTGGGGTCCGTCGAGCGGGCCGTCCAGCGGCGCGTGCAACGCGTCGACCCGGGCGGCCTGTTCGGCGATCGAGGCGGAGACCACGCCGGGCAGCCAGCCGTTCGGTACGGCGGTCGCCGCGGCCGCCGCGCCCTCCAGCGCCAATTCCGCCGCGACGGCCCCGGCCGTCGGCCGCTCGCCCGGCTCCTTCGCCAGGCAGCGCGCGACGATCGGCCGCAACTCCTCCGCCACACCGTCGAGTTCGGCCGTCCCGTGCGCGATGCGTTCGGCCGCCGCGTCGGGCGGCCCTTCGGCGAGGGGCGTCGTACCGGTGGCCGCGTACGCGAGCAGCAGCCCCAGCACGAAGATGTCGGCCGGCGGCCCCGGCACCTCGCCGTCGAGCTGCTCCGGGGTCAGATACCCGAGCCGTACGGACAGCCGCCCGCCCGCCGCGGCCTCGGCCGACGCCGCCGCGCCCAGCGCCCCGAAGGCGGTGAGGCGCGGTCCGTCGGCGGCGAGGGTCACGGTGTCGGGAGCGAGCCCGTGCAGTACGGCTCCGGTCGCGTGGACCCGCGACAGCGTCTCGGCGAGCGCGGCGCCCAGTATCCGCACGGCACGCTCGGGCAGCGGACCGGCGACGGCGATGGCCTCGCCGAGGGTCAGCGCGGGGACGTAGGCGGTCGCGGTCCAGAGCGTGTCCTCCTCGGACGCGTCCGTACGGAAGTCGAGCAGTGGCTGCACCCAGCCACCGGCCAGCCGTTCGGCGGTCCGGGCCTCGGCCTGGAAGCGCCGTTGGAAGGCGGGCAGCGCGGCGAGGGCGGGGCGGGCCACGGAGACGACGGCGGTGGCTCCGTTCGCGCCGTACGCCAGATACTGCACGGCACTCGCCGACTCCCGGTACCGCGCCAGCACGGTGTACGGGCCGACGAGGCGTGGGTCGTCGTGCTGCAGCGGTTCCATCACGCGAATGCCCCCTGGTGGCTCTGCCGGGAGGTCGTCTCCGGCCCGGTCGATCCTAGATGGTGCCCGACAAATCCCGCCTGCCGCACGATATGTGGCCGTGTACGACCGGGGAGTTCGGCGATCGGGTGGGGGCCGGACCGTCGGCTCAGCCGCGGTCGGGCTTGGACCAGGGCCACTTGAGCGCGCGCCGCTCACGCCCCCCGGGGACGTACTCGTACTTCCAGCCGCGTTGCAGCCCGAGCCGCTTGGTGTACCCGGCGGGGGCGCGCCGGTACGCGAACACGGTGGGCGGCCCGCCCGCGTCATCCGGTACGGGCACCTCGTACCACTTCGGCGGGTGCCCGGTCGTACCGGTCAGCACGGGCAGTACGCGACCGTCGAGCGGCCCGCCGACAAAGATGGTCTCTTCGCTTCTCACGCGGCCAGTGTCGCGCAGCGCCCCGGCCGACGCGGACGCCGGTCACTCCCGCGGCGTACGGATCCCTTCCCGCGGTCCGCCCCCGGGCCACCGCCGCGACCAGCGGCTTAGCGGTCGGCGCTGGGCCGTTCGACGGAACCTTGCGTCATGCCCCGGCGCGCCGCTTGACGGTGCGTCTGCCTTTCATGAAGGCCACGGCTCGGTTTCCCGAGCGGGTGACAGTCGCCCGCACCGTGCCAAGGAAGCGGAGATCCCCACCATGCGCGTTGCTCGCATCCTCGCCACCGCAGCCCTGTCCTCCCTTCTCCTGGGCGCGGGTGCGGCGACGGCCCAGGCCGGCGCCGCCCAGCCGACCCTCACGGTCAGCCCGAGCCCGGCGGTCCCCGGCTCGTCGGTCACGATCTCCCTCAACGGCGGCTGCGAAGCCAGCACGGTGACGGCCTCGTCCGCAGCCTTCACCGGCTCGGTCACGCTGTCCTCGGGCTCGACGGAGGACACCTACCGGGGCACGGCCACGATCCGCAGCGGTGCCCGCGCGGGCACCAACTCGATCACCATCGCCTGCCCGAACGGCAGCCCGTCCACCTTCACCTTCACGGTGGCCACGACGACGACCCCGTCGAGGGGCGCCCAGGGCGGCCTGGGGGGCAGCGTCACGGACATGGACGCGACGAAGGTCGCGACGGGAGCGGCGCTGGTGACCCTGGCGGCGGCGGGCACCACGCTGGTGCTGCGCCGCCGGGCGAAGAACTGACGCCGAGCGTCGAGCGCCAGGCGCCCCGGTGCCGGTGCCGGTGCCGGTGCCTCACTGCCGGTCGAGAAGGATCGATCCGGTCCCTCCCGACCGGCGGGTACGGCCGGTGGTCCATGCCGCCGATCCCGCCGGACCTCTCCTCACGCCAGCAGGCCGGATGCCTTCCAGAGCCGCCGTCCCGCGCCCCGCATCACCCCGATGTCGTCCAGGAAGTCCGTCAGGCGCTTCGCACCCGACTGCATCACCTCTCGCCGGTGGCCGCTCGCGCGGACCTGGGTGAGGGCTTCGCGGCGGTCCAGGCCCACGTTGTCGTAGACCTGGGGGTTCACGAAGCAGACCGAGAAGACGCGCGCCGCCTGGCCGGCCGTGAGCCGGGTCAGTTCCTGTTCCCAGCGCGGCGCCGTGACCATCTGGCGGCGCAACTCCTCCCGGGCGTAACGGACATGGCGCGCCTCCTCCACCACATGGATCCGGGTCACGCCGCGCACCAGCGTCTGGACGCGCTCGTCCGGGAACGTCAGGCGCTGCATCCAGTCCAGGATCTCCTCGCCCAGGAGCGTCGCGGCGAACGAACCCGGTGTCGTGGAAACCGTCTTCAGCAGGCGCGCGACGTTGTGGTAGACGCGGGGCACGGGGTACGCCGGGGCGCCGCCCTTCTCGATCATCCGCGCGAACATCATCGAGTGGCGGCACTCGTCCGCTATCTCGGTCAGCGCGTAACGAACGTGACCGCTGGTCACCGACTTGTCGTAGATGTGCCTGACCAGCAGCTGCATCAGGATGATCTCGAACCAGATGCCGAGCGAGGCGAGCGACGCCGCCTCGTGGCGGGCCAGGTCCATCCGCTGTTCCTCGGACATCCGCCGCCACAGCGGGGTGTCGTAGAGGGAGACCAGCTCCGGCGGCCAGAACCACTTGCCGTCGTCCGCCGGGGCGTCCCAGTCGAGGTCCTTGTCCGGGTCGAAGGAGTGCTTGGCCGAGGCTTCGAGGAGTCGCAGCGCGACCTGCTCGCGGTCCCGGAGCGGGCCCAGCGCGTCGTGGAGGAGTGGGATGTCGTCCGGCTCGGAGTGGAGTTCGTGCGCTGTCGTCATGGCTGAGGGCACCTCGTGTTACCGGGGGTACAGTTCTCGACCCTCTTATAAGACTTCCTGTCAGCAGGTCTCGTCAATCCCCGTCACACCACTTGTTGACTCGATGTCAGCAGCATCTGAACCCGCCCGACACCCATGGTCCGCCGACGCTACGACGCCGGAGTCCCCGTCCGCGTGAACGCCGGCACCAACTCCGCCACCGCCTCGGCCGCCTCCGGCGGCATCGCGTGTGTCGCGTCCGGATCCGCCGTCGCAGCCGTCGGGCGCTCCGGTGCGGCCAACTCCGCGTCCATCCGCCGCATCGTCGCGAGCAGGAGTGCGGGTCGGCACGCACACCATGGATGAGGGGCAGAGCGCGTGCGCGCCGGTTTCCGCCCGCGACCGCGAGGTCGTCAGGGGCGGTGCGGGACCGGGAGGGCTGCCTCCGCGGCTCGCGCGATGTCGAGAAGTGCGAGGTCCGCGCCTCGCTCCACCACGAGTTGGAGTCCCACCGGGCAGCCGTCCGCCGTGAATCCCGCTGGCAGGCTCGCCGCCGGATGGCCGCTCAGGTTGAACGCCCAGGTCAGCGCCGTCGAGTAGACGTCGGCACCGGGACCCTCGTGGCCGTGCGGACGGTTCGGCGTCACGGGGGTGAGCAACAGCGGCGTACGCGCGAAGTACGCGTCGAGCCGCCGGTCGTTCTCCTGCCGCACCTCCGCGCCCGCGCCCGCTCTGGGGGCGCCGCCGCGTACCGCCAGCCACGCCTCGCACGGGTCGAGCAGTTCGACCCGTGCGGCGGGTGCGGCGGGGGCCCGGTCGAGCCGTACGACCCCGGCCGCCGCCAGCCGGTCCACCGCCGCCCGTACGACCGCCTCCACCGCCGGATCCGTCCGCGCGAAACCGAGATCCGGCGAGTACGTGGCGAGCACCGACACCCCGGAACCGGTCGGCGCCTCCTCCTCCTCGTACCCGTCCAGCACCCACCGCAGAGCGGCCCGCGCGTCCGCCACCCGCCGTGTCAGCACCCCCGCCGTCGCCAGCCCCGTCCGGTCCGGCGACGGCAGCAGCCCGTTCGTCGTCTTCAGCCCGAACACCCCGCACCACGCCGCCGGGATCCGCACCGACCCCGCCCCGTCACTGCCCGTCGCCAGCGGCACCAGGCCGGCCGCGACCGCCACCGCCGAGCCCGCCGACGAACCACCGGGCGTGCGGTCGGCGCGGTAGGGATTGACCGTACGGCCGTGGGCGCCCAGGCCCCAGGTCTGCCAGTAGGTCCCCGGCCCCGGCACCGCCGTCGAGCCGACCGGCACCGCCCCCGCCGCGATCAGCCGGCCCGCCGCGCAGGAACGGATGCCCGCCGGGCCCTTCACCGCGAACGGCAGCCCCGCCAGCGGCAGTTGGCCGTCCAGGGTGCGCGCCCGCTCCCGCGCCTCCGCGTGCCATACCTCGACGAACGCGCTCAGCTCCGGGTCGAGCCGGTCGATCCGGTCCAACGCCTCGGCCACCGTCCAGGGAGTCACCCCGATGGCCTTCCCCGGTTGCGGGCTCCCCGAACCGCGCCCACGCTTGACGGGCGGCACGAGCGTGCCGGCGGCGCCGGTGAGAGGCGGGACGGCCATGAGGGTGTTGCTGACGGTTCAGATGGACACCGAGAAGGCGAACAAGGCGATCGCGGATCGTACGCTGCCCACCACCCTGAAGTCGGTGTTCGACCGCATCAAGCCGGAGGCCGCGTACTTCGGCAGCCAGGAGGGCATGCGCACCGCCTACGTCGTCTTCAATCTCAAGGACGCCTCCGACATCCCGGGCGTCGCCGAGCCGTTCTTCCAGGACCTCGGCGCCGAAGTGAGCTTCCAGCCCGTGATGGACCTCGCCGACGTCCAGACCGGCCTCGGGAAGCTCTGATCCTGGCTGATCCTGGCTGGTCCTGGGTGATCCGGCCGATCGACACGACCTAGCCCCGAAGCGCCGCCTCCATCACCGCCCGCGCGATCGGTGCAGCGTCCCCGCCCCCGCTGATGTCGTCCCGCAGCGCCTCCGCGTCCTCCACCACCACGGCCACCGCCACCGCCGGCCGCCCCGTGCCCTCCGCCTGCGCCCACGAGATGAACCAGGCGTACGGCGTACCGGAGTTGCCCACCCCGTGCTGCGCCGTTCCCGTCTTCCCGCCGACCGTCACGCCGTCGATCCCGGCGCTCATCCCCGTCCCGGTGTCCACGACCTCCACCATCAACTGCCGCAGCCGGTAAGCCGTCGACGGGGTCATCGCCCGCTGGTACGAGTGCTCGCCCGTACGGGAGACGACATCACCGTCGGCGGCGAGCGTCCGTTCCACCAGGTACGGGTACTTGAGGTCTCCGCCGTTGGCGACAGCCGCCGCGACCATCGCCATCTGGAGCGGCGTCGCCGTCGTGTCGAACTGTCCGATCGAGGAGAGCGCCAGCTGGTCGTCGCTCATGTCCCGGTCGAAGTTGGACACCGCGACACCCGACGGAATCCTCAACCGCCGGTCGTTGAAGCCGAATTTGCCGACCGCGTCCACCATCCCGTCGAGCCCGACCTTCACCCCCAGACCGGCCATCACCGAGTTGCAGGACCACTTGATGGCGTAGGCCAGCGACTCCTTGTCGCAGCCCCGCGCGTCGTTCGGCAGCATCGTGCGGGTGCCCGGCAGGACGTACGGCTCGGGGACGCCCGTCGGCTCGTCGACGTCCTCGACCACCCCGGCGTCCAGCGCGGCGGCGGCCGTCACGATCTTGAACGCCGAACCGGGCGGATACGTCTGCCGGATGGCCCGGTTGAGCATCGGCTGGGCGTACGCGCCGTTGTACCGACGCCACGCGCCGGCCACGGCCCCGCCCGTGCCCGACAGCTCTCCCGGGTCGTACGACGGACTGCTGACCAGCGCCAGAATCCGGCCGGACGTCGGCTCGATCGCGGCGACCGCGCCCCGTCTGCCGTCGAGCCCGGTGTAAGCGGCTTGCTGCAACGCCGACTTGATGGTCGTGACGACCTTGCCGCCGGGCTCGTGGGCGCGGGCGATGTCGTTCCAGAACGGCAGGGGGGCGAGCATCGGGTCGGTGCCGGCGAGGATGCCGTCCTCGGCGTTCTCCAGGAGGGTGGTGCCGTAGGTCTGGGAGGCGTAGCCGGTCACCGGCGCGTACAACGGGCCCTGGGTGTAGGTGCGTTCGTAGCGCAGCTGCTGACCGGTGTCCTTGGAGCCGGTGACGGCCCGGCCGTCGACGAGGATCTGGCCGCGCGGCTGCTCGTAACGGTCGATGGTCCTGCGGCGGTTGGCGGGGTTGTCGTCGAGGGAGTCGGCCTGGATGACCTGGATCCGGGCCGCGTTGACGAGCAGCGCGACCAGGAGCAGCAGACAGAACGCGGCGGCGAGGCGGATATGGCTGATCATCGCTCGCCCCCCGACGCCGTCTCGGTCGAGGGCCCCGGCCCCGTGGGCCGCACCGTCACCACCGTCGGCGCGATCACGCCCGTCTCCACCGTCTCGGGGCGCGGCCTGCGCGCCGAGTCGCTCAGCCGGATGAGCAGCGCCACGATGACCCAGTTCGTCACGACCGACGAACCGCCCTGCGCCAGGAACGGCATCGCCATGCCGGTGAGCGGGATCAGCCCCGTCACCCCGCCCGCGATCACGAACACCTGGAGCGCCACGATCGACGCCAGACCGACCGCGAGCAGCCGCCCGAACGGGTCGCGCAGGGCGAGCCCGGTGCGGTAGCCGCGGGCGACCAGCAGCGCGTACAGCAGGAAGATCGCGGTCAGCCCGATCAGCCCCAGCTCCTCGCCGGCCGTGGCGAGGATGAAGTCGGACTTGGCGGCGAAGCCGATGAGGACGGACCGGCCGAGCCCCAGCCCCGTACCGAACATGCCGCCCGCCGCGAACGCGAAGAGGGACTGGGCCAGTTGGCCGGGGCCGTGGCCGGCGTCGATGGAGGCGAAGGGGTCGAGCCAGTCCTGGACCCGGCTGTGCACATGCGGTTCGAGCCAGCCGACGGCGACCGCGCCGACCCCGGCCAGCAGCAGCCCGACGGCGATCCAGCCGGTGCGGCCCGTGGCCACGTACAGCAGGATCACGAAGAGTCCGAAGAAGAGCAGCGAGGTCCCGAGGTCGCGCTCCAGGACCAGTACGAGGACGCTGAGCAGCCAGATCGCGACGATGGGGCCCAGCACCCGGCCGGTGGGCAGTTGGAGCCTCCAGATCCTGCGGCCGGTGTACGCCAGCGCGGTGTGGTTCGCCGCCAGGTAGGAGGCGAAGAAGACGGCGAGCAGGATCTTGGCGAACTCGCCCGGCTGGAAGGAGAGTTCGTCGATCCGGATCCAGATCCGGGCGCCGTTGACGGCGGGGAAGAAGATCGGCACGGTCATCAGCAGCAGCGCGGCGACCACCGACAGATACGCGTATCGCTGGAGCACCCGGTGGTCGCGCAGGAGCACGACGACGGCGATGAACAGCGCGACACCGAGCGTGGACCAGACGAGCTGCGCGGGCGCGTCCCGCTCGCCGGGGGTCGACAGGTCCAGACGGTGGAGCAGCACGAGCCCGATGCCGTTGAGCAGGACCGCGATCGGGAGCAGCAGCGGGTCCGCGTACGGGGCACGGAACCGGACCGCGAGATGCGCGACGAGGGCGAGCAGACCCAGCTTCGCGCTGTGCGCCAGGGCGCCGGGCGGCGCGGCGTGGTCGCGGGCGAGGCCGACGGCGACGTAACCGAGGACGGAGATCAGGACGGCGCACACGAGGAGCGACAGCTCGACCCCGCGCCGCTTGCGGAGGCGTAGTTCGGGCGGGGGAGAGTCCGCCGTCGTTGCGGTCATGGAGCGCAACGTAGCAACCCGACATGCCTTATGTCCGCTTATGTAAAGACATAAGGCATGTCGGGTCAGGTCACGCCTCGTGCGGCGTCAGCACCAGCGGGGCGCCTGGCCGATGTTGTCGATGTACGCGGCCGAGCCCCAGGCCCAGGTGCCGTCCGTGAGGAGGTACCAGCGGTCGTTGCCGTTCACGTCGTCGCCCCGTGTCTTGCAGAAGATGTGCACGATCTGGCCGTACGCGGCGGTGCCGATGACCCTGCTGCCGCGGGTGGGCTTGTCGCGCAGCAGGAGTCCGCTCCTGGCGATGACGCGGCCCTTGTACTCGCGGGGGGCCGACGCGGCCTCGGCTTCGGCAGCCGCGGCGGCCTCCGGGTCGACCGCGGCGGGGCGGTCCGCGTCGGCGGGGCGGTCGACGGCGGCGGGGCGGTCGGCGTCGGCAGGCCGGTCCGCGTCGGTGAGGGCGTCCGCTTGGGCCTCCGCGTAGCCGTTCGAGCTGACAGGCGGCGGGGTCGGCGGGGCCGGAACCGCCGCCAGCGCGGGCGTCGCGGTCAGCGCCGCGACGGCGACGGCGAGGGCGGCGGCGTACGGGCCGAAGGAACCCCGGAGGCGCGGGGCAGAGGAACGCTGGGACATGCGTGACTCCTGATGTTCGGGAAGGGGCGAGAAGTCGACGGAAAGCTGCTCGACCCTCGCCCGATTTACCCTAGTTTCGTCACATTCTGTCCGCAACCGTAACTCTGCGTACTCCGCGCGCTCGTGCTCCGCGCCGCCGCCCTGCCGGCGTCAGTGCTGGTACGGGTTCCCACCCTGGCCGGGCTGCTGCCCCTGGCCGCCCTGGCTGAACGGGTTCCCGCCGCCCTGCTGGCCACCCGGCGCACCCTGACCGCCCTGCGCGAACGGGTTGGCGCCGTGCTGCTGGCCGCCGCCCTGCTGGGCCTGCGTCGCGCTCTGCGCGAGCAGCTGCTCCGCCTGCTCGTTGGGCACCTGGTGCTCCACGCCGCAGAAGGTGCACTGCGTGTAGTGCTTCGTGGAGTACGGGAACAGCGGCACGAAGAAGAGGGTGAACTTGGAGACGCGCTTGCGCAGCGTGTGCGCCGACGGATTGCCGCACTGGCCGCACACGAGCGTCAGTATCGCCAGCTGGTAGATGTAGCCCTTGGTACCGAAGATGATCATGCGAGGTTCCTTCTCTGCTCATGACGCTCATGGCGGGCGCACCCCTATGGTGCACGCCCGCCCCGGCGGCGGTCACGGCAAGCGCCCCGCCCGGTTGAGATTGATGAGCGGGCCGAGGAGATCCCCGTACCGCTCCAGCCGCCCCGCGATGTCGCCCACGCGGAAGACCAGGTCCTCCGGCGCCGCGCAATTCCCCACCTCTTCCCAGGACACCGGGGTGGAGACGGTCGGTTCCGTACGCGCGCGCACCGTGTACGGCGCCGCCGTCGTCTTCGCCGCCGAGTTCTGGCTGTGGTCGACGAAGACCTTGCCGGGGCGCAGGGCGCGGGTCATCCGGTGGACCACCAGCCCCGGCAGCTCGGCCTCGGCCTCGACGGCGAGCGACTTGGCGTACGCGGAGACCTCGGGCGACGGTGTCGGCTCCAGCGGTACGAGCAGGTGCAGGCCCTTCGAGCCGGATGTCTTGGCGTACGCGCCCAGTCCGTCCACCGTCAGCCGTTCGCGCAGCCAGAGCGCCGCCGCGCAGCACTCCACCACGGTGGCGGGCTCGCCGGGGTCCAGATCGAAGACGATGCGGTCGGCGCGGGCCGGGTTGTCGACCTGCCACTGGGGGGTGTGGAACTCCACCACCAGATTCGCCGCCCACATCAGCGTCGCCAGGTCCTCCACCAGCACCTGCTCGGCGATCTGGCCCGCCGACCGCGGCACCGCCGCCGTACGTACCCAGGAGGGGGTGCCCGGTGGCGGATTCTTGGTGAAGAAGCGCTGGCCGGCGGGGCCGTCCGGGTAGCGGAGGAAGGAGACGGGGCGGTTGGCCAGATGGGCGAGCAGGGCGCCGGCCGATGTCGCGCAGTAGTGCAGGATCTCGCCCTTGGTGGTGCCGGTGGCCGGGTAGAGGACCTTGTCCAGATTGCTGAGCGCGATCCGCCGCCCCTCCACCTCCGCGATTGGCGTCATACGATGAGAATCCCACGAATTCGGATGTAAGGGATTAAACGTGCGATCCATATGGAACGGCGCAATCTCCTTCGGTCTGGTCAGCATCCCGATCAAGCTGGTGAACGCCACCGAGAGTCACTCGATCTCCTTCCGGCAGATCCATCTGGCGGACGGCGGCCGGATTCGTTACCGGAAGGTCTGCGAGCTGGACGAGGAGGAGGTCACGTCCGCCGAGATCGGCAAGGCGTACGAGGACGCCGATGGCTCGATGATCCCGATCACGGACGACGATCTGGCGCAGCTCCCGCTGCCGACGGCGAAGACGATCGACATCGTGGGGTTCGTGCCGGAGTCCTCGATCGATCCGCTCCAGGTGGGCGCGGCGTACTACATCGCGGCGAACGGGGTGCCCGCCGCGAAGCCGTACACGCTGCTGCGTGAGGCCCTGAAGCGGAGCGAGAAGGTCGCGATCGCGAAATTCGCGCTGCGCGGACGTGAGCGGCTGGGCATGGTGCGGGTGCTCGGCGACGTCATCGCCCTGCACGGGCTGCTCTGGCCGGACGAGATCCGCCGGGCGGAGGGGGTGGCGCCGGAGACCGACGTCAGCATCCGGGACGCCGAACTGGACCTGGCCGACGCCCTGATGGACACGCTCGGCGAGGTCGAACTGGAGTCGCTGCACGACGACTACCGGGAGGCCGTCGAGGAGCTGATCGCCTCCAAGGCGAGAGGCGGCGAGCTGAGGGCGCCGGAGGGGGCGGGGGAGCGTGGGGGCAAGGTGCTGGACCTGATGGCGGCGCTGGAGGGCAGTGTGCGGGCGGCGAAGGAGTCGCGGGGGAAGGGGAGCGCTGTCT
>NZ_JARJHW010000223.1:0-11150 GCF_040560175.1 Streptomyces panacea | reverse complement strand
TGGTCGCCGGTGCCCGCAGCGGCGACAAGGGCGGTGACGCCAACGTCGGCGTCTGGGCGCGCACCGACGAGGCGTGGCGGTGGCTCGCGCACGAGCTGACCGTCGACCGGTTCCGCCAACTCCTGCCGGAGACAGCCGACTTGGCGGTCACCCGGCATGTCCTGCCCAATCTCAGGGCGCTCAACTTCACCGTCCGGGGCCTCCTGGGCGAAGGCGTCGCCGCCCAGGCCCGCTTCGACCCGCAGGCCAAGGCGCTCGGCGAGTGGCTGCGCTCCCGGCACGCCGACATCCCGGAGGCCCTCCTGTGACCGTGTTCCACTCGGCGCTGGACGTCACGTCCCCCGAATACGCCGCGCACCGCGACGAGATGCTCGCCAAGCTCGCCGATCTCGGCATGGAGCACGCCAAGGCGCTGGCCGGTGGCGGCGAGAAGTACGTGGCCCGGCACCGTAGGCGCGGAAAGCTCCTGGCCCGCGAACGGGTCGAGCTGCTGCTCGACCCCGACACCCCGTTCCTCGAACTGTCCCCGCTCGCCGCCTGGGGCAGCGACTACCCCGTCGGCGCGTCCATGGTCACCGGCATCGGTGTGGTCGAGGGCGTCGAATGCGTCATCACCGCCAACGACCCGACCGTGCGCGGCGGCGCCTCCAACCCCTGGACGCTGAAGAAGGCCCTGCGCGCCAACCAGATCGCCCACGAGAACCGGCTGCCGCTCATCAGCCTCGTCGAGTCCGGCGGCGCCGATCTCCCCTCCCAGAAGGAGATCTTCATCCCCGGCGGCGCGCTCTTCCGCGACCTGACCCGGCTCTCCGCCGCCGGGATTCCCACCGTGGCGGTCGTGTTCGGCAACTCGACGGCGGGCGGCGCGTATGTGCCCGGCATGTCCGACCACACCGTGATGATCAAGGAGCGGTCGAAGGTCTTCCTCGGCGGACCGCCGCTCGTGAAGATGGCGACGGGCGAGGAGAGCGACGACGAATCGCTCGGCGGCGCCGAGACGCACGCCCGCACGTCGGGACTGGCCGACCACTTCGCGGTGGACGAGCCGGACGCGATCCGCCAGGCGCGACGCATCGTCGCCCGCCTCAACCACCGCAAGGCGTACGCCGGTCCGGACCCCGACCGGCTCCGGGCCGAGCCGCCCGTGTACGACGAGGACGAACTGCTCGGCATCGTCCCCGGCGACCTGAAGATCCCCTTCGATCCGCGCGAGGTGGTGGCGCGGATCGTGGACGGCTCGGACTTCGACGAGTTCAAGCCGCTCTACGGGTCGAGCCTCGTGACGGGCTGGGCACGGCTGCACGGCTATCCGGTGGGGGTGCTGGCCAACGCGCGGGGCGTGCTGTTCAGCGCCGAGTCGCAGAAGGCCGCGCAGTTCATCCAGCTCGCCAACCAGCGCGACATCCCGCTGATCTTCCTGCACAACACCACCGGCTACATGGTCGGCAAGGAGTACGAGCAGGGCGGCATCATCAAGCACGGCGCGATGATGATCAACGCGGTCGCCAATTCGACGGTCCCGCATCTGTCGGTCCTGATGGGCGCGTCGTACGGCGCCGGGCACTACGGCATGTGCGGCCGGGCCTACGACCCGCGCTTCCTCTTCGCCTGGCCGAGCGCCAAGTCGGCGGTGATGGGACCGCAGCAACTGGCCGGTGTGCTCTCGATCGTGGCGCGCGCGTCGGCGGCGGCGAAGGGGCAGCCGTACGACGAAGAGGGCGACGCGGCGCTGCGCGCGATGGTGGAGGCGCAGATCGAGTCGGAGTCGCTGCCGGCGTTCCTGTCCGGGCGGCTCTACGACGACGGGGTCATCGACCCGCGTGACACCCGCACGGTGCTCGGCCTGTGCCTGTCGGCGGTCCACACGGCGCCCGTCGAGGGCGTACGGGGCGGCTTCGGCGTCTTCCGAATGTGAGGCTTACGTTGATATCAACTCTCCTTGTCGCCAACCGCGGTGAGATCGCCTGCCGTGTCTTGCGCACCTGCCGTGAGCGGGGCATCGGCACGGTCGCGGTCTTCTCGGACGCGGACGCCGGCGCGCTGCACGTACGGGAGGCGGACACGGCGGTACGGCTGCCGGGGTCGGCGCCCGCCGACACGTATCTGCGCGGCGACCTGATCGTGAAGGCGGCCCTCGCGGCGGGCGCGGACGCCGTGCATCCCGGCTACGGATTCCTGTCGGAGAACGCCGAGTTCGCTCGGGCGGTGCTCGGCGCCGGGCTGGTGTGGGTGGGTCCGCCGCCGGAGGCCATCGAGGCGATGGCGTCCAAGACGCGGGCGAAGGAACTGATGGCGGCGGCTGGCGTTCCCCTCCTGGCGCCGGTGGACCCGGCCTCCGCGAGCGCGGCGGACCTGCCGCTGCTGATCAAGGCGGCGGCGGGCGGTGGGGGGCGTGGGATGCGAGTCGTCCGCGAACTCGCCGCGCTTCCGGCTGAGTTGGCGGCGGCCTCCGCCGAGGCCCGGTCGGCGTTCGGCGACGGCGAGGTCTTCGCGGAGCCGTACGTGGAGCGGGGCCGGCACGTCGAGGTCCAGATCCTCGCCGACGCGCACGGCACGGTGTGGGCGCTGGGCACCCGCGACTGCTCCCTCCAGCGACGCCACCAGAAGGTGATCGAGGAGTCCCCGGCGCCGGGGCTGACGGCCGGGCCGCACGCGGTCCTGACGGCCGCGGCGGTCGCGGCGGCGCGCGCGGTGGATTACCGGGGCGCGGGCACGGTCGAGTTCCTGATCTCGCCCGCGGGCCACGCGTACTTCCTGGAGATGAACACCCGCCTCCAGGTCGAACACCCGGTGACGGAAGAGGTGTTCGGCCTGGACCTGGTCGCGCTCCAACTCGCCCTGGCGGAGGGCGCGAAGCTCCCCCCGGAGCCACCCGCCCCGCGCGGCCACGCGGTGGAGGCCCGCCTGTACGCGGAGGACCCGGCGCGGGGGTGGGCGCCGCGGCCGGGCAGGGTGCACGAGCTGCGGGTGCCGGGGCCCGCCCCCGCCGGGCGGGTCGACCAACCCCGTATCCGCGTCGACGCCGGGTACGGGCCCGGGGACAGCGTCGGGGTGCACTACGACCCCCTGCTCGCCAAGGTGATCGCCTGGGCGCCCACCCGCGCCGGGGCGGTCCGGCTGCTGGCCGACGCGCTGCGCCGGGCGCGGGTCCACGGCCCGGTCACCAACCGCGAACTGCTCGTACGGTCCCTGCGCCACCCGGACTTCACCGGCGGGCGGGCCGACACCGGCTTCTACGACCGGCACCTGGCCGCGCTCACCGAGCCGGAGCCCGGCGGTGACGACAGCGCCCGGCACGCCGCCCTGGCCGCCGCGCTCGCCGACGCCGTCCGGCGCGGGCACCGCGTCGGCGGGTGGCGGAACCTCGCGTCGCAGCCGCAGACCAAGACGTACGGCGGGCACGAGGTGCGCTACCACCGCACCCGCGACGGCTTCCGCGTCGAGGAGGACGCCGTACGCGCCGTCGCCGTCACGCCCCACCGCGTCAGCCTCGAAGTCCACGGCGTACTGCGGCACTTCGACGTCACCGAGTACGGCGGCGACCATGTCCACGTCGACGGCCCCACCGGCTCGTACCGCCTCCGCGTCCACCCCCGCTTCACCGACCCCCGCACCGCCACCGCGCCCGGCTCGCTGCTCGCGCCCATGCCCGGCACGGTCGTACGGATCGCCGACGGGATCGTCGTAGGCGGCGCCGTCACCGCCGGGCAGCCGCTCATCTGGCTGGAGGCCATGAAGATGGAGCACCGCGTCACCGCTCCCGCCTCCGGCACGCTCACCGCGCTCCACGCCGCGCCCGGCAGACGGGTCGAGGTCGGCGCGCTCCTCGCCGTGGTCACCGACAGCACGAAGACCGGCACCACGCGGGCCGGCATCTCAGAGACCTCAGAGACCGGCACCTCAGAGACCGACACCTCAGAGACCGACACCTCGCAGACCGACACCTCACTGGGGGACACATGAGCATCGTCGAAACGCAGGAACACCAGGACCTCCGCGCCGCCGTCGCCGCCCTCGGCCGCCGCCACGGCCGCGGCTTCGACCGCGAGACGCTGTGGAGCGAGGCGGGCAAGCTCGGCTACCTCGGCGTCAACCTCCCCGAGGAGTACGGCGGCGGAGGCGGCGGCCTCGCCGAACTCTCCATCGTCCTCGAAGAGTTGGGCGCCGCCGGCTGCCCCCTGCTCCTCATGGTCGTGTCGCCCGCCATCTGCGGCACCGTCATCGCCCGCTTCGGTACCGAGGCGCAGAAGCGCGAATGGCTCCCCGGCCTCGCCGACGGCTCGCGCACCATGGCCTTCGGCATCACCGAACCCGACGCAGGATCCAACTCGCACCGCATCACCACCACGGCCCGCAAGGAGGAAGAGAGCGGCGGCTGGATACTCAACGGCCGCAAGGTCTTCGTCTCCGGCGTCGACATCACCGACGCCACCCTCATCGTCGGCCGCACCGAGGACGCCAGGACCGGCTCCCTCAAGCCCTGCCTCTTCATCGTCCCCCGCGACGCGCAGGGCTTCCACCGCTCCCGGATCGACATGGAACTCCAGGCGGTCGAGAAGCAGTTCGAGCTGGTACTGGACGACGTACGGCTCCCCGCCGACGCCCTCGTCGGCGACGAGGACGCCGGGCTGCTCCAACTCTTCGCCGGCCTCAACCCCGAACGCGTCATGACCGCCGCGTTCGCCCTCGGCATGGGCCGGTACGCGCTCGACAAGGCCGTCGACTACGCCAAGACCCGCCAGGTCTGGCAGCAGCCCATCGGCGCGCACCAGGCCATCGCGCACCCGCTCGCCCAGGCGCACATCGAGATCGAACTGGCCCGGCTGATGATGCGCAAGGCCGCGCACCTGTACGACGCGGGCGACGACGCGGGCGCGGGCGAGGCCGCCAACATGGCCAAGTACGCGGCGGGGGAGGCGTGCGTACGCGCCGTCGACCAAGCCGTACACACCCTCGGCGGCAACGGCCTCACCCGCGAGTACGGCCTGGCGTCGCTCATCACCGCGTCCCGCGTGGCCCGTATCGCGCCCGTCAGCCGCGAAATGATCCTGAACTACGTGTCCCACCAGTCCCTGGGTCTCCCCAAGTCGTACTGAGACAAGCCATTCTGACCGTCCACGCGTCGAAGGGATCGTCATCGTGATCTTTCAGAGCGAGTACGCGGACGTCGAGGCGGTCGACCAGCCCATCCACGAGGCCGTCCTCGGCCGCGCGGCCGAGTTCGGCGACGCCGACGCCCTCGTGGACGGGACGGACGGCACCACCGTCACCTACGCCCAACTGGACGTCTTCCACCGCCGTACCGCCGCCGCGCTCATCGCGGCCGGTCTGCGCAAGGGGGACGTACTGGCCCTGCACAGCCCCAACACCGTCGCGTATCCGGTCGCGTTCTACGGAGCCACCCGCGCGGGCGCCTCCGTCACCACCGTCCATCCGCTCTCCACCGCCGAGGAGTTCGCGAAGCAGCTCCGTGACTCCTCGGCCCGCTGGATCGTCACGGTCTCGCCGCTGCTCGAAGTCGCCCGCAGGTCGGCCGAGTTGGTGGGCGGAATCGAGGAGATCTTCGTCTGCGACCGGGCACCGGGCCACCGTTCGATCCTGGACATGATCGCCACGGAGCCGACCGCCGGCATCGGGACCGACAACGGGATCGACATCGACCCCGCCGAGGACATCGCGGCTCTGCCCTACTCCTCCGGCACCACCGCCGCCCCCAAGGGCGTCATGCTGACGCACCGCTCCATCGCCACCAATCTCGCGCAGCTCGACCCCGTCATGCCGATGCGCCCCGGTGACCGCATCCTCGCGGTGCTCCCGTTCTTCCACATCTACGGCCTCACCGCCCTGATGAACGCACCGCTGCGGACCGGCGCCACCGTCGTCGTACTGCCGCGCTTCGACCTCGACCAGTTCCTCGCCGCGATCGAGAAGCACCGCATCAGCGGTCTGTACGTCGCCCCGCCGATCGTCCTCGCGCTCGCCAAGCACCCGGCCGTCGCCCGCTACGACCTGTCCTCGCTCGACTACATCGTCTGCTCCGCCGCGCCCCTCGACTCCCGCCTGGCCGAAGCCTGTTCGGCCCGGCTGGGCCTGCCGCCCGTCCGCCAGGCGTACGGCATGACCGAGCTGTCACCCGGCACGCACGTGGTCCCGCTGGACGCCGACAACCCGCCCGCCGGGACGGTGGGCAAGCTCCTGCCCAGCACCGAGATGCGCATCGTCTCCCTGGACGACCCCGGCACGGACGCCCCCGAGGGCGCCGCCGGCGAAGTCCTCATCCGCGGCCCGCAGGTCATGAAGGGCTACCTCGGCCGGCCCGAGGAGACCGCCCACATGATCGACACCGACGGCTGGGTGCACACCGGCGACATCGGCCGCGCCGACGCCGACGGCTGGCTGTTCGTGGTCGACCGGGTGAAGGAGCTCATCAAGTACAAGGGCTTCCAGGTCGCCCCCGCCGACCTCGAAGCACTGCTGCTGACCCACGAGTCGATAGCCGACGCCGCGGTCATCGGCGTCTACGACGAGGACGGCAACGAGATCCCGAAGGCGTACGTCGTCCGCCGGCCGTCGGCGCCCGAACTGACCGGGGCCGACGTCATGGCATACGTCGCCGAACACGTCGCCCCGCACAAGAAGGTCCGCCGGGTCGAGTTCATCGGGGGTGTCCCACGGGCCGCGTCGGGCAAGATCCTCCGCCGCGAACTGCGCGACCGGGAAAGGGAGTCGGAGACGACGTGACGCCTGTCCGGGCCTCCCCGCGCCCGCCAGGCGCCGTGGGAGGTCACCACACGGGGTTCTCCGGCGAGTCCAGCCAGGCCCGCTCGCCGTCGGCGTCGACGGTCAGCCCGAAGCGGTCGAAGCCGGGGCGCCCTCGCTCCACCCACCACCTGTGCGCGGCCTCCACCTCGTCCCACAGGCGTCGGGCCCCCGATTGGTAGACCTTGGCCTCCTCGCGGCCGTCGCGGAAGACCACGACCGCCCATGACGTGTCCGAGCGTCCGTAGAACCAGACGGCGCGCCTGCCGTCACGCTCGCGGTCGACGGTGTGGGCGACGGCGGGCACGCGCAGGCCCAGCGCGAATCCGGTCACGTCGAAGCTCCCCGTGCCGCGGAGATCCGCCTCGGTCACCGTCGTGAAGGACGTGTCCGCGGCGTCCATCGCGCCCGCCGGTACGTACGCGTCGTGCCGGGGCCACACGAACCGCTGGGAGCGCATGCGCATGAATGCCACCGGCCGCGAGAACGGTCCCGACGCACTCCGGCGGTCCTCGGCGACCACCAGGCGGGCGGTGGCTTCGCCGGGCCCGTAGTACGTCCCCCAGGGAACGAGGATCACCGCGCCGGGGCTGGACTGCTCCACCCATGCGAACGGGACCTCTCGCAGACCGCAGGTGGCGATGACGCGGTCGTACGGGGCCCGTTTCGCGTACCCGAGGAAGCCGTCCCCGTGCACCACTTCCACCGGGAGCCCGAAGCGCTCCAGCGACTCCCGCGCACGTGCCGCGACGGCGCCGTCCACTTCCGTGGTGACGACGTTCCCGGCGCCGAGACGGTGCGCGAGAAGCGCGGCGTTCCAGCCGGTGCCCGCGCCGATCTCCAACACCCGCTGCCCCGGCCCGACATCGAGGTCGGCCAGCATGGCGAAGACCAGGCTCGGCATGGACGACGACGAGCTGAACGACCTGCCCGGCTCGCGGCCGGCGTGCGCGCCGTCGTCCCACTGGGTGACGATGGGATCGTCCGAGTCGGCGTACCTCTGCCACGCCCGCGGGTCCTGCCCCCTGTCGACCGCCACGGTTCGGCCGGTGGCCATGTCGTGCGGCCACATCACGTCCGGCAGGAAGCGGGAGCGGGGCACCTCTCGATAGGTCTCGGCCCAATCGGGGTTCAGGGAACCCGCGTTCAGGAGGAGACGGCCCAACTCCTCACGGGTGGGCCGCCCCGCCCGGTCATCAGTGGTCGTCACTTGCGGTGGTCCCCGTCGCCGGGAGGCGTCGAACCGTCCGGGTGGGGCTCATCGGTCGGCGACCACGGCTGACCGGGGTGCCCGTCCCCTTCGCCCTCGCCCTGGCCCTGTCCGCCGCCCTGTGAGAGCTGGTTACTCAGTCGCGTGGTCACTGATTCTCCTTCTGCTGATTGTCTGTACGTGATTTGCGGTACGTCGCCGAGGCCGGCACGGCTGCGCGTGTTGACGTCCGCGACGCGGGCGCTCAGCAGCTCGGCCGGGCCGAGTCGCCGGACGCGGGTGGGGTCGGCGTCCCACTCGCGACCGCCGCCGAGCGGGCGGAGCTGGATGTACGGGCCCTGGCGGGCCATGACGACGCCGACGCGGTCGCGGGCCGGGTCGTGGACGGTGTCCCCGACGCGGACGGGCGACACGGGCGACGCGGCCTTCCGCGTGGGCCGCGCACCGTCTGTCACCGCCCGGCCCCGGCCACGATCACGGCGGCGAGCGCGAGCGCGACGGGCGCCGAGCAGACGCCGAGATGGACGAGGGCGTAGCGGGTGGCGCGTCCGGCGTCGCTGTCGTCGGTGACGGGCCAGGGGGTGCGGACGTCCATCGCGGGCAGCTGGATACCGACCCCGGTCAGCGCCGCCGCCAGCGCGTCGCGTGCCTCGACGGCCTCCTGGATCTTGTCGGGGGCGATGCGCTGCGGGGTACGGCGGGGGAGCGGCGGCTTGGGAGTCGCAGACGTCATGGGGGGTCTCCTTCGGCTCGTGGGTGCGCGACTTCGCCACCCCGAGCGAACGGTCGGAACTACCGTACGTGAGGGGTTCGTTACGAGAATGCGCCGACGAGGGAGCGGCCTGCGCCGAGGACGGGGGTGGTTCCCTGGCGCACGGCGCACGTTCCACACCTGCCACGAAGGCGGTCGGAAAACGGGTTGGCCGGACGTGGACGAGCTGCGACGATGGCCCCTGTTTCCGGGGGAGGATCTTGCCCGTCTTCGAGTTCGAGTGCGCCGGGTGCGGCGCCGCGCTGACCGCACCGCTGTCCCAGGTCGCCCTGCCGGTCCACGCCCGTCAGTCGTACGGGAACGGTGCGCAGCTCCCGGTGCTCATGGAGCCGGGCACTTTCGCCGTCGACCCGGAGCCCTGGGGGCTGCCGAGGCGGATGTGGGAGGACGTCGATCCGGACGAGGCGGCAGCCCGTGGAATTTACGCGCCGGTCCACTCACTGTCCGACGGTGTGGCAGGTGCGATCGCCACCGCACCCGGAGACACCCGGGGGACCCTGCTGATCCCGGAGAACGGGAGCGGTGCGTGCTGCGGCCTCGGCGGGGGCGCGGGGCCCAACATGGTCTGCGAGGAGTGCGGCCTGCCCGTGGCGACCCGGGTCGACGACTGCTCGCAATGGCAGGTGGTGTGGCTCGCCCCGAACGCCGTAAGCCGCCGCCCCGTCGAAGGCACCGACACCGACGACACACCCCACTCCTGGGCCGAGCTGATGGCGGCAGGCAAGCGCACGCCCCCGTTCGAGTCGATCCCCCGCTGGGGAGACCGGCCGGGGGCGTACGACTTCTGCTCATGGAGCCCGCAGTGGGAAGCGGCAGCCGGCCGGGCGCTCGCGCACCTGCTGGTGGCCTCGCGAGGCGGGCCGGTGACCGTCCCGCACGGCCTGGTCGAGGAGGTGTTCCAACCCGCCCTCGACGCCCTGCTCCCCGCGGGCGCGGCGCCGGGCCGCCGCGCTGTCCTTGCCGGACCTGGACTGCCCGTTCCCGACCAGCGCGCGGACATCCTCCTGGTGCCGACCCACCCGCGGACGGCGGAGTTCTGGACCCCGACGGACACGGCCACCTCCGCGTACTCGGTGCCGTTGCCCTTCGGGGTGTGGCTGTGGCTGGCCTTCCCCCGACCGCACCTGCCGATCCCCGCGTCCGGCGTCATGCCGCCCGAAACCCTCCGCGACGACCCGCCCCCGCCGCGCGCCCGTCACCGGTTCCGCGCTGATGAGCGTGCCTTCCGGGACACCCTGGTCCGGCTCCCGGCCGTCAGGGACGAACCGTGGCTGCGGGAATTCACAACCCGGCACTGGTGAGGATCCGATAGGAGCCGACCCCGGGCCCGGACGAGCAGGCCGAGCAGGGCATGCCGCTCCCGGAGCCCTGCGGCAGCTCGTCCGGCTGGTTGTTGCCCGTTTCCCCGGCGTGGAGGCTCGTCGTGAATTACCGTGCGTGACAGATCTGTTACGCACGCGCGGAGGGCAGCACCATGCCGACGAGACGAGTGGTCACCGGCCGGAGCAGGGAACCCCGCGCACGGTTCGCGGAGGAGCTGCGCTCACTTCGCGCCGCGCGCGGCGACAGCCTGCGGCAGCTCGGCGAACGGCTGGGCTGGGACTGGTCGTTGTTCGGCAAGATGGAGAAGAGCGAGACGCTGGGCGGCCCGGAGGTCGTCCAGGCGCTCGACACGTACTACGGGACGCCGGGGTTGCTGCTGGCGCTGTGGGAGTTGGCGGTGAGTGACAAGTCGCAGTTCCGCGAGGGCTATCGGCGGTACATGGCGCTGGAGGCGGAGGCGACGAGTCTGTGGCACTTCGCGGTGAGCGTGCTGCCGGGGCTGTTGCAGACGGAGGGGTACGCGCGGGAACTGCTGGCGGCCGGTGGACTCAAGGGTGAGGAGCTGGACCAGCAGGTCGAGGCGCGGATGGGGCGGCGGGAGTTGCTGGAGGGGGACCACGCGCCGCCGTTCCGGACGATCCTCTCGGAGGCGGTGCTGCGGACGCCGTTGCGGGATGTGGGGGAGTGGCGGCGGCAGTTGGAGTACTTGGGGGAGACGGCGGAACGTGCGGATGTGACGGTTCAGGTGTTGCCGCAAAGTGCGGGGCCGCACGGGCTGTTGGGGGCTGCGGTGATGTTTCTGCGCGGGCCGGACGCGCGTACCGTTGCGTACACGGAAAACGGCTACCGGGGTGAACTGATCGAGGAAACCATGCCAGTCGAGCGATTGCAGCGTGCATACGATGCAGTGCGCGACTTGGCGCTGTCCCCGTCTGAGTCGCGGAAGTTCGTCCTACGCATGTTGGAGGAAGTGCCGTGCGATCCCTCGACCTCACCGTCGTGAACTGGCGGAAGAGCAGCTACAGCAATCAGGACGGTGGCGAGTGCGTCGAGGTCTCCGACGACTTCGTCGCCCTCGTCCCCGTG
>NZ_JARJHW010000222.1:0-11273 GCF_040560175.1 Streptomyces panacea | reverse complement strand
CGTCACCACCAACAACCACGCCAGCACCCGCCCCGCCCCGATGCGGCGCGAACCGTCCCGCGCGGGCTCGTCCTCGTACCTGTCCGCGTCGGACGACGACGCGTTGTCGATCAATGCTGTTGTCATGGTGTCCACTCCACCGGTTCGGTCAGGTATTCGAAGTAGCGTTTCGGCTGTCCCCCGCGACACGCCGTGCACAGTGACTCCGGAGTCGAGTACGGCGTTGCCAGAGCATGAACTCCGTCCGAGCACCCCGATGGCAGCGCCTCTCAGCGGTGCCCGAGCTCCGTGCCGAAGCGGTTCCCACGCCCGCTCCGCCGACCCCACCGCCGCCCACCGCCGCGCCGATCCCCACTCCCATCTACAGCGCTCTGGTACGGGAGTGGGGCGCCGCGGGACGTACGGTGCCCGCGAACGGCGGGTGACCGGGACGCGGGCCCGCGGGCCTGCGAGGGCGTGCTCAGCCGCGCAGGCTGCTCACCGGCACCAGGCAGTGCGCGGCTCCGGTCAGTACGGCCTCGTCGCCGACGAAGGCGCGCAGCGTCTCCTCACTCACCGGCCTGCCGGGCGTGCCCTCGGGCCACGGCTGAGTGGCGATGATGAAGTACACCCCGCCCGTCTCCCGCGCGTCCTCTTCCCACTCCGGCGGAACGGCGCACTGCGCCTTGAGATACGGCATGGTCAGTACGGCCCGCCCGGCCTGCACCAGCAGCGTGATCGGGACGTTGGGCGACGTGGCCACATCGATCAGATCGGCGCCGGTCCTGAGACCGACCTCCTTGATGACGGCGTGCATCGCCTGTTCCCCGGCCTCCGCGCCGTCACGGCCGTCGCCGAGTGAATAGGCAAGCAGGAAAGGCGGGTTGCGCTCGCCGCCGGAGGGCTCGCTGGTCCAGGGAATTACCGTGAGGGTGCCCAGCAGAGGAGCGTATTGCGGGCTTCCCTGCGCGGTGTTGGTAGAGGTCATGCTTCGGCACAGTAGCGGCCCGTTGGCGCCATGGGTGAGTTCGCGTCACCCGAGTGGCGGAGCATTCGCCCCCCTGTGCGAAAGCGGTCGTTCGATACCCCCGTCTGCCCTACGTTCGGCGCACGCTGATGTCCGGTCGGCCGTGGGAAGCTCGAAGCCACGGAAGGAATGAACAATGACGCCGAATCTCGCCGATCCCTCGTTCTGGCAACTACCGCATTCCGAAAGGCTGGCGGGTTTCGCCCGGCTCCGCGCCGCCGGGGCGCCGCGGTACTTCGTGGAGCGGCCGGGGGGCCGACTGCGACCGGAGCGGGGCTTCTACGCGCTGGTCAGGCACGCGGATGTGGTGGAGGCCAGCCGCAACGCGCAGGTGTTCGGCAGCGCGCCCGGCGTCACCACTCCGGAACCGGCCCGCTGGGTGCGGACGCTGTTCGGGGAGTCCCTGGTCAATCTCGACGAGCCGCACCACACCCAACTGCGGCGGATCGTTTCCCGCGCCTTCACTCCCCGCATTCTCGCCGCGACGGAGGAAGATGTCCGCTCGGTGGCGACGCGCATTGTGGACGACATGCTCCGGGAGCGTCCGGCGGATTTCGTCACTGCGGTCGCGTCACGTATGCCGTTCGAAATCATCTGCAATCTGATGGGTATCCCCGAGAAGGAGCGCCCGTCGATCCTCGCACAGGTGAATCGAGCGTCCGTCGAAACGGGTGTGGCGCGCACGCTGCGGCAGCGAATTCGCGTACCCGGCAAGGGCCTTCGCGCCCTGGCGTCCATGCAGGGAATGGTGGCGGAACTCGGAAGGCAACGGCGCAGGAATCCGACCGGGGATCTCATCTCCGCGCTCGTGAACGCCGATATCGACGGCCAGTCGCTGAACGGCCGCCAGCTCGGCTCGTTCTTCTCGCTGCTGATGGTCGCCGGCGTGGAGACCACGCGTAACGCCATCGCGCACGGCATGTCCCTGCTGACCGACCATCCGGACCAACGGGCCCTGCTGCTCAGCGATTTCGACCGGTACGCGGACGGCGCCGTCGAGGAGATCGTGCGCCACTCGACGCCGATCATCCAGTTCCGGCGCAGGCTCACCCAGGACCACCGGATGAACGGCCACGACTTCCGGCGCGGTGACCGGGTGGTGCTGTTCTACGCCTCCGCCAACCGCGACGAGTCGGTCTTCACCGACCCGGACCGCTTCGACATCACCCGCGGCCCCAATCCGCATGTGGGGTACGGGGGCGGCGGGCCGCACTACTGCCTGGGCACGTTCCTGGCGAAGCAGGAAATGAAGGCGCTCTTCCGGGAGCTGCTGACCAGATCGCCCGAACTGCGCACCGTGGGCGCGCCGGTGCTGGTGCCGTCGAACTTCGACAACCGGGTCCGCTCGATGCCGTGCGCGTTCGCGGGAACGGCTGACAGGGCCTAAGAGCTGTCCCTTGGTCCCCGGTGGATCGGCGCGCGCCCGCCGGGGACTACGGCCCTTAGCCCGCCAGTTCGTCCTCCAGCCAGGTACGGCCCCGTGTGCGGGCGCTGAGCCTGACCTCGCCCAGAGGTACGGCGAGGCGCTCCGCCTCGCGTCGTACCGCCGCCTCCGCGTCCGCGCCGACGTCCTCCAGGAAGCGGCACACGATCTCGCCGCTCCTGTCCTGCGCCCAGCCGCCGACGACGCGGCCGTCCCACCACAGCGAGGGGCCGATGTTGCCGACCTTATCGAAGAGGCGCGGACCGTGGTCGCCGAGGAACCAGCCGCGTTCGTGCCAGCCCATCGGTGTGGAGTCGAGCGCCGGCAGCAGCGCGGCCCAGGGCTCCGGCGGCGCGGTCCGCGCCAGGTCGTCGGGCAGGAGCAGACCCGTCGCGCCGCCGCCGAGATCGGCCTCGACCGGCTTCAGTTCCGTCAGTACCCGCTTGACCTGCGTCTTCGTCCACCCCGCCCACCAGCGCAGATCGTCCGCCGTGCCGGGCCCGAACGCCCGCAGCCAGCGCCGGGCCAGCTCCTCCTCCGCGCGGTGGGTGTCCCAGGGCGCGAGGCCGCCGGGGAACCAGTCGGTCAGCGGCGCCCAGCGGTACTGGTGCGAGGTCCACGAGCCGCGCGGCCGGCCGCGTACCACCCGGCCCTCGGCGGCGAGCAGGAGCAGCAGTCGGCTGGCGACCTTCTGGGTGCCCTCGTAGTCCTTGCCGGGCGACAGCACGACCTTCGTACTGAGGCGGGCGTCGTCGCCGGCGAGTTCGGCGGCCGTGGACTCGCCCCGTGCGGCGAGCGCGCGCACGGCGATGTCCTCCGTCTCGGCCAGCCACTCCCGTACGCCCGCCGCGTCGTCGGCGACCCCCGAGGCGGCCAGGAACCCGAGGAGCTTGCGGCGTTCGCGCGCGGCCACCGCGTGCGAGCAGGCCGCCTGCATCACGGGGGCCACGTCGAGTGAGGTGACGAAGACGGTACGGCGCATGCCGAGGAGCCGGATGAGGGAGCGGTCCTCGTACAGGGCGCGTTCGACGTCCCGTACCGCACCACCGTTCATCCGCGCCCATGTGGCGACGTACACGGAGGTCGGGTCGGTGCTGTGCAGCGCCACGAGGTCGCGGGCCACCTCGACGGGACCGTCCGCGCGGGCGGCGACCGCCAGCCGATGCCGTACACCGAGCCTGGCCCGTCGCTCCGCCACGTCGATACGCCGCACGTCCGCCCACTCCTTCGCGCCCTGAGCCGTCCCTCTTCCCTACGGGAAGGGAAGCGTACGGGCGAAGAGGGTCACCAGGATCAGCACCGCGGGGAAACAGGCGAGGAACATGGCGAAGGTGTAGCCCATGATGTCGCGCGCCTTGAGACCGAGGATCGTCAGCGTGGGCAGCATCCAGAACGGCTGGAGCAGATTGGCGCTGGCCTCGCCGAGGTCGTACACGACGACCATCCAGCCCTGGTTCACCTGGAGCTGGTTGGCCGCCTCCAGGACGTACGGCGCCTCGATGACCCATTTGCTGCCGCCGCTGGGCACGAAGACACCGAGGACCATGCTGTAGATCCCGATGAAGGCCGGATAGAAGAACTCGTTCGACACCGAGACCAGCCAGCCGGCGATGGTCTTGCTCAGTCCGGTGAAGGCGATCATCCCGAAGATGCCGCCGTAGAGGGGGAATTGGAGGAGGACGCCCGAGGCCGCGGGCGTGCCCTCCTTGACGGCCTGGGCGAGACGGACGGGGCGCCAGTGCAGGATGAGGGCCAGCAGGATCAGGATGAGGTTGACGGTGTTGAGGTCGAGCGCGTTGAGCGGGTCGCCCTCGGCGAGGGCGAAGTGCCGTACGAGGTACCAGACGCCGAGCGCGAACAGCAGGATCGCGAAGACGGGGCTGTACTCGATCCACTCCCCCGGCCGGCCGCGCCGGGTCTCCGCGCGCTTCTCGGCGACGCTCGGGCCCAGTTCGATACCGAGCTGCTCCGCGGTCTTCGCGCGCTCGGGGGACGGGGAGAGGAACCAGGCCATGACGACGGCGATGACGAAGATGATCGCCGTGGCGACCATGCCCTGCCACAGGAAGATGGTCTCGGTGAGCGGGATGAGCCCGCTGCCGCCGCGCCCGTCCGCGATGACCTCCTGGACCGCGGGCGGACTCGACGCCTCGCTGGCGACCTGGAGCGCGGCGGACCCGGACAGCCCCTGCGCCCAGACGGTCCCGAGCCCGAGGAAGGCCATCGCGCCGAGCGCCCGGTAGTCCACGCCCTGGATACGGCGGGCTGTCTCCTTGGCGAGGATCGCGGTGAAGATCAGGCTGAAGGCCCAGTTGAGGTACGCGGTCCCCATCGCGACGGCGGCCGTGAACGCGATGGCGCCGCGCGGGGTACGGGGCACGCGCGCGATCCTGGCGATCAGCCGGCTCATCGGCGGGGAGACGGCGACCGCGTACCCCGCGATGATGATCATCGCCATCTGGAGCGTGAAGGTGATGAGCGACCAGAACCCCTGTCCCCACGCGTCCACCAGCCCGAACCCGGCGGTGTCGGCGGGGTCGTCGGGCCGTCCGTACAGCCCCTCCCCGGTGGCGAGTCCGAGTGCGAAGACCGCGAACGTACCGACGAGGACGAATCCGAGCGCGTCGGGCAGCCACTTCTCGGTGAACGCGGTGAAGCGCAACGCCATGCGCGCGAGCCAGTTGTCCTTGCCCTCCGGACCGCCGCTCGGGGCCGCCTGCGGTTCCGGCTGTCGTGGGGGCGCCGTGGCCATGGGGAATCTCCTGTGGGGGTGGCGGCCTGTGCCGCGGATCTTGTACAGGAGGCACGGGTACGGGGGCGGGTTGGTTCAGGTGATGGTGTGTCAACGGGAAGAGAGGGCGGGCGCTGTTTACGGTGGGCTGATGCGACGTGCCCCCTGGTGGGTTCTCCTCTCCGCGGGGGGCGCCCCTCTGCTCCTGGTCGGTGCCTCGGCCATCGCGCAGGTACTGCAAGGACCGGCCTACAACCCCGCCGTGGAAACGCTCAGCATCCTGGCGTCCTACGGCGCCCGCGGCTACTGGCTGATGACGGGAATACTGCTCGTGCTCGGCGCCTGCTACATGGCCACGGCGCACGGCCTGCGCGAGGCGGCGCTCCCCGGGCGCCTCGCCCTGGCCGGCGGAGGGCTCGCGGCGATGATCCTGACCCTGGTGCCGGCGCCCCTCAGCGGTGGGCAGCTGGCCCACGGGGCGGTGGCCGCCACCGGCTTCGTACTGCTCGCGGTGTGGCCCGCGCTGGCCACGAACCGCCGGAGGCGCCCGGTGCCGTGGGGGCTCCGGTTCAAGGTGTCGGTCGTGGCGAGCACGCTGATGTGCCTCTGCGCGGTGTGGTTCGTGTTCGAGCTGCGGAGCGGGCAGTCACCGGGCGTCGCGGAACGGGTGGTGACCTTCGTCCAGGCCGTGTGGCCACTGGTGGTGGCCGTCTCCTGCCGCGTATGGGCCGGCCCCGGCGGGCCCTTGCCGACGGAGTCCTGACGGGCGGTGAGGACGGGAACCCCTGCTGCGGCACCGCAGGTGCGCATCTCCAACCGCTTCTGATCAAGGGTGAGTTGTGTGAGGCGGCTGGTCCGAGGATGCTGGTCCGAGGCATAGCAGGAGGCAAGTCGGAGACCGGGGGAGTCCATGGCCGCGGCGCGGGGGAACGACGTGCTCGAGGCGTCGCAGGTGCGAGTCCGCACGATCGAGGGCGAGGTGGTCGGTGCCGGGTTCCTCGTTGGCGCCGATGTGGTGTGTACCTGTGCCCATGTCGTGGCCAGGGCGCTCGGGGTGCCGGAGAGTACGGAGGAAGCTCCCAGCGGGGCGGTGGATCTCGATTTTCCGCTGCTGGAGGGCCGCCCGAGGGTGCGAGCGGTCGTGGTGTCGTGGCGGCGTGGCGGGCAGGACGTCGCCCTTCTGCGGCTGGAGACGGCGATCGAGGGCGCGCGGCCGGTGCGCCTGGTCGACGGGACCGGCGTTTGGGGCCACACGTTCCGGGCGCTGGGCTACCCGGCGGGCGCCGATCACGGCGTATGGGCCTCGGGCACGCTGCGGGCGGGGCAGGGCTCGGGCTGGGTGCAGATGGAGGCGCAGGAGCCGGGGCCGCGGATCTCGGGAGGGTTCAGCGGGTCGGCGGTCTGGGACGACACGCAGGATGGTGTCGTCGGGATGACGGTCGCCGCGCACCGGGGCGAGCGCACTGCGTACCTGCTGCCGTCGGCCGAGCTGGTCGACGAGGAGACGTTGCGGCCACGCTGCCCGTTCCAGGGGCTCGCAGCGTTCACGGAGGACGACGCGGAGTTCTTCCACGGACGCGACAGCGACACCGCCCGCGTGCACAAGGCCGTCGGCAGGCGGCCGGTGACATTGGTCGTGGGGCCCTCGGGGTGCGGGAAGTCGTCCCTGGTGCGGGCCGGGGTGTTGCCCCGCCTCCGGGCCGAGGAGATGGGTGTGTCCGAGCTGCGCCCCGTGCCCGGAGTACGGGCTTCCGCGGTGCTGGCGCGGGCGCTGATGGGGGTTCTGGAGCCGGAGCTCGACGAGATCGACCGGCTCGCCAAGGCAGAGGAACTGGCAGGGCTCCTGGAGACCCGCGACGATGTGCCGGCCGAGCTGCGCGGCAGGATCCTCGCCCGCGCGGAGAGTGCCGGGCAGGTACTTTTTGTCGACCAGCTCGAGGAGTACGCGGGTGCCGACGCGGCCGCTGCCCGCGATCTGTTCGGATTCCTTGCCGCCTTGGCGGGCAAGGACGGCGCGCAGGTACTGCGGGTCGTCGCGACGGCGCGGCCCGATTCCCTCGACGCGCTGGTCACGGCCGATACATCCGATCTGATCAGCGACGCCGTGGAGTTCCTCGCGCCGCTGGCCGCCGAGGACCTGGCGCGGGCGGTGACCGCACCCGTCGATGCCGTACCGGGGCTGTGGTTCGAGCCGGGGCTGCCGGAGCGGATCGTCGCAGACGCGGGCGACGAGCCCGGACGGATGACTCTGGTCCAGTTCGCCCTGACCAAGCTGTGGGAGCATCGCAGCCGGTCGATGCTGACGCATGCCGCGTACGACGAACTGGAGGGCGTGGCGGGGGCCCTTGTCGGATACGCCGACGACACACTCGACGCACTGACCCGGACCCAACAGATCTGTGCCCGACGGCTGTTCGTGCAACTGGCCCGGCCTGACGGGGACTCCTTCCGCCGTCGTCCCGCCCGTGTCGCCAATCTGGCTCCCGAACTCATCGACCTGGCAAGGGAGCTGGTACCGAGCAAGCTCCTTGTCCTGTCCCGGACCCCGGGCGGTGCCGAGGAGATCGTCGATCTGGCACACGAGGCGCTGACACAGCTCTGGCCGCGCCTTCAGCAGTGGCTGGCCGACTCCCGGGACTTCCGCGCCTGGCAGGAACAGCTGCGGGCCGACCTGCGGCGGTGGCACATACAACGGCTCGAGTCGGCCCGCCTGTTGAGCGGAACCGATCTCGCGGAAGCTGGTCGCCGGCTGTCCGCGCACCCTGACGACATCTCCGCCGACGAGCGCGGATACATCCTGCTCAGCCTCCGCCACTCACGACGCGGGGCCCGCCTCAAGCAGGCCGCCGTGGGCGCGCTGGCCGTTCTCACTGTGCTTGCCGTCGTACTGGCGATCTCCACCCGGCAGAGCCTTGAACAGACCGAGCAACACCTGCGGGCCCAGGCCGCGGGGCTGCTGGCACAGGCCGCTGACGACACCCCCGACAGCAACCCCGCCACCGCGCTGCAGTTGGCCCTGGCCGCGTGGAACACCCAGCAGACCCCGAAGACCCGCGATGCGCTGATGCACCAGTACGCGCGGGGGCAATACCTGGTGGGCGCGTCTCCGTCCGTGTGGAAGGGCCAGGTCAGGGGCATGGACGCCACACCGGACGGGCGTACTCTCGTGGTGGTCTCGAAGCCGTCCGGCGGCAATCGGTGGACGTTCACCGTGGTCACAGGCGCCCTTGAGGGAAAAATCCGGACCACGAAGCTCGGCGGAGTCTCCACCGGCGATGTCGCGACCGCCATCAGCCCCGACGGGGACCTTTTTGCCGTGGCCGCGGCGGACACGGTTCGGCTGTGGCGGCTGAGCAGCCCGAATGATCCCGTCGTCCTGAACCGCGGGGAACACCGGATCGCCGAACAGACCGGAGGGACCCTGGACTTCAGCAGCGACGGGAAGCGGCTGCTGCTGACGATGTACGACAGCACTGTGGAGTGCCACAACGACGCCGGGCGGTGTGTCCCGGCTTTCGCCGAAGCATGGGAAGTGCCCTCCGGTGACCGGCTGCCCGTCGCGGACGGTCTCGTGGCCGACTACAGGGTGGCCGAGGCGGCCTTCACCAAGGACCCGGGCACGGTGGCGGTGACCCGGTGGGAGGGGGTCACACGGCAGGTCGAGGTCAAGGACCTGGCCACCGGACGTCGGCTCTACAGTCCGGGCTCGATGCCCGGCGAGGCTTCCTCCGCCTCCCCGACTCTCGGAGCCGGAGGCGAAGTCGCGATCACGTTCGCGCGCGGACAGTCGTACTCCCAGACACTCGGCCGCACGGCCGGCCCGAGTATCGCCATACCCAATATCGGCAGGTCCGCCGATGCCACGGGGAATTACAGCGTCGAAGGAACTGACGAGGAAGTCGAGGGAGGGTATGTCGAGTCGACCTTGGCCGATGCGCGTACCGGGCAGGTGTACCGCGCTCGCCTGCCCACCTCGAGCGACTCCGGGTACACGGGTGTCGCGGCGGTGCCACGCAAGGATGGCGGTC
Organism: Streptomyces panacea; assembly: GCF_040560175.1. Lineage (NCBI taxonomy): Bacteria > Bacillati > Actinomycetota > Actinomycetes > Kitasatosporales > Streptomycetaceae > Streptomyces > Streptomyces panacea. Next base: position 2,085 of record NZ_JARJHW010000222.1, on the reverse strand, counting down.
TGACCGTTGTCGTACCCGTCGGCACGGCGCTGATGGCTGTGCGCGCCGAGCGGTCGGGCAAGGAACGGTTCCAGGCCGGCAACTCTCAGGGCGGCAAGTACGCGCTGGCGCCTGACGGGCGCTCCATCGCCAGGGTCGCCGAGAAGACCCTCGAGGTCATGGATGCCTCCCGTACAGTCCTGCGGTCGGTGAAGATTTCGGCCCGGACGCAGAACGACGACTGGATGGTCACGTGGACCGCCGACTCACAGTCGGTCGTGGTGTGGGGGCGCGAGACCGGCCTGCACCGCTCCTATGCGGTGTCCGACCTCGGCCGGAGTGTGCCGCTCCCTCAGGAGGCGCAGAAGCGGGAAAAGGTCGACAGCGTCGTCGGAGTGCAGGGGAGTGAGATCGTCCTGTTGACCGAGAACGGGACACTGGCGCGCCTCGACGCCGCCGACGGGACCGTACTCACTCAGCCTTTTCTCGCCCACCGCGGGCCCAACTCCAACGGTCCCCTCGGAGATCTCTTCACATACGGCCAGCTCGTGCGCCGCCCCGGGCACCCCGGACAGGTCGCCCTCGTGACCAGGGCGGGAAGTGGTCGCGGCGAGATCCTGCTGTGGGATGTCCGCGCTCCGCGACGGGTCGCGATGCTGCCGGGACCGCCCATCCGTGTGCCGTATACGGAGGATTCGCTGAGCAGCGGACTCGTCTTCACTCCCGACGGCTCGCGCCTCGCCGTGCAGAACTCCGACGGACAGGTTCGTGTGTGGGACGTCGACCGCGGGAAACTCTCGCCGGGAGAGGTGTCCACCGCGTCCACGAACAATCTGATCGGGTTCGCGCCGGACGGCAGCCTCGTCACGTACTTCACGGACGCGAGCAAGGGCCTGATCAAGATCCACGACCTGGCAGACGGCTCCACCATCACACTGGCCGCGACGCGGGCCAACGGGGAGATCACCGACACGACGGCGATGATCACGCGAGGGCACCAACTGCTCATCGACAACAGCACCGGACGCCGGACCTTCGACCTCCGCCCCGAAGCCCAGTTCCGGACACTGTGCGCCGCCGCCGGCCGCGACTACACCAAGGCCGAGCGCAAGCTCCTCCCGAAGGGAACCCCGTCCGAGCCGCCCTGCTCCTGACCGGAGCGTGGGGCGGGCGCCGGCCTCCCCGCCGAGCCCCATCTGCCACGATCCTGTAACCGAGTTGCTCTCCGCCCGGCCTTCCCGGGCGCCCCTTCCGCACAATCCTTCCCATGACCGATTCAGAGAACTACCACCTCGACGACGGCACTACGGTTCGCTTCCTGCTCGCGGACGCAGGCCAACCCGCCTTCGGGGACGACGGCTCGGCAGATGGTCTCGGCCCCGTCATCCCTGTGGGTCGGCGAGGGGCGGCTGTCGCCGCCGTAGCCGCCAACGCGCTGCGCGGCACGCTCAGGCCGCTCGGCCCCCTGGTCCAGGAGGTCCACGACGCCGTGAGCGCCGTGCCCACACCGCCCACCGAGATCGCCGTCACGTTCGGCGTGCAACTCAGCCAGGATCTGAAGCTGGGCATCGTCAACGGCAACGGCCAAGCCCACCTGACGGTCACCGCCACCTGGAGCCCGGCGACCGCCTCGCCCGCGCCGCGCGCCGACGACCATCAGCCCACCGGGGCCCTCTCCTGAGCGAATCCGTGGTCACGGGAGCTCAGTCACGGCCTGGCGAACGCCACGATCTCCTTGAGCCCGGGGTCGCATCCGTCTGTGGTGCCGACATCGGACACGGGGACCACCCCGCCACACGCACCCAGAGCTCCCAACGAGCCCCGGAAACGACGAAATCCCGCCCGATCAAAGTGATCGGGCGGGATTCGTAAACCGCCTACGAGCTAACTCGTGAACGGCCCCGCGGTGGACCTGTGGGGATTTGAACCCCAGACCCCCTCGATGCGAACGAGGTGCGCTACCAGACTGCGCCACAGGCCCTTGCGATGAATGAAACTTTAGCACCCCCGTCGGGCTGCTTGGAAATCCGTTCCGCGCCGGTCACTCGTTGGCGGCGCGGGGGCGGTCGTCCTCGTCGTACTGGTCGAACAGCGGGGTCCGGCCGC
>NZ_JARJHW010000221.1:0-11342 GCF_040560175.1 Streptomyces panacea | reverse complement strand
GCGGGCGCGGCGCCGCCGGGCGGCGGGGCGAACGACGGTACGGCTCCGCCGGCGGGTGGCTGGGCCGCGGCCGGCTCCTCCTCGGCGACCTCCCCGCCGAAGTTCTTGAGCAGCGCGTCGAGTCCGCCGTCGAAGCCTTGGCCGACGGCGGCGAACCGCCAGACGTCCTTGAGGTAGAAGTCTCCGAGCATCACCGCGCGTTCGGTGCTGAACTCGGAGCCGTTGAACGCGTATCGGACGACTTCTTCGCCGCCCGCGACTATCCGAATGTATCCGGGACCCACCTGGGACATCTGCCCGGCGCCGTCGACGGTGGCGGTGAAGGAGAGCCGGTGGATGTTCGCCGGAATGCGGTCGAGGGTGACGCGGAAGGATTCGGTGTCCCCCGACTGCGCGCCCAGCAACTGGACGGATTCCTCGGGAGACTTCGGCTGATTGAAGAAGATGAAATACCGGTCGTCCGAGAGCTGTTCATTGGCATCGAGGCCGAAACAGCTGATGTCGAACGTCAAGCCGGGTGCCGCGATCTGCACACCTACGTACAGATCCGTCCCCGGCGTGAGGTCACTGATCTTGGCCTTGTGGCCGCGTTGGAATTCCCTCGCCATACGTAACGACCGTCCCCCATCCCGAACTGAACACGTCGCGTCAGGCTAACGGCTGAGTCCGACATTGAGCCAAGCCGGTACAGGTTCGGTACACGATCACCGAAGGGGCGTCATCACTCTTCGGGAGCGGTGGGCAGATGCGGCAACCGCTCGGCGGCGACGACCCCTTCGAGGTAGCCGCGGGCCCGTTCGGTACGGGGGTACGCCTCCAGCAACTCCCAGAAGCGCGGGCCGTGCCCCGGCACGAGCAGGTGGGCGAGTTCGTGGACGAGCACGTAGTCGACGACGTACTCGGGCATGCCCTGCAGGCGGTGCGAGAGGCGGATGCTGCCCTCGGCCGGGGTGCAGGAGCCCCAGCGGGTGTTCTGGTTGGTGACCCACCGGACGGACGTGGGGCGGGCCCGGCTGTCGAAGTACTGCTCGGACAGCCGCTTGGCGCGCTCGGTGAGATCGCTGTCGCCGAGGATGCGCCTGCTCTCCTGGGCCGCGAGTTTGTCGAGCATCACGGTCACCCAGCGTCGCTCCTCGGCCTCCGACATCCGGGCCGGGATGAGCACGATGGTGCGGTCGCCCTCGCGGTAGGCCGAGACCGTCCTGTTGCGCCGGGCGCTCCTGCGGACCTCGACGGCGCTCGTGGTCGTGCCGCGCTGCGGGCGGCCGGTCACGCCGCGCTCCTCGCTTCCGGCGCGGTGCAACGGGGATTCCCCCGCAACGCGAGGGGAAGGGTCGGCGGACACGTCTCGACGTTACCCGCTGTCAGTCTGGGACGTCCCGTCGCGGAGACCATTCGATCTTGATCCACTCCATACACCTGTCATTTGAACGGCTAATTCCCCACGCCTGTGGATAACTCTCCGCAGCTCTCACCGGTTCCCTGCATTCTGGAATCGGATCGCACGACAGGCATCACGGGGGGAGACGGATATGCATCCAATGGTGAAGCCCGCGCTGCGCCGGGCTTGGCGGGAGCGGCAGACGGTGCAGTTCGGAATCACACCCGCGCACGCGGTGGTGGTGGGCCCGGTCGATACGGCCACGGGCAGTTTTCTCGACCTGCTCGACGGCACGCGGGGGCTCGCGCTGCTGCGGGACGAGGCGCGGAGCCTGGGGTTGCCGGACGGCAAGGCGGACGCGCTCGTGGACCGGCTCGCGGCGGCGGGATTGTTGGACGACAGCACGGCGGGAGGACGGGCCGCCGAAGCGTTACGGAATCGAAAGGTCGAGCTCGACCGGTTGCGGGCGGATCTGGCGTCACTGTCCGTCACTCACCGGGAGCCGGGCGCGGCACTGGAGCGGCTGGCGGCGCGGCGCACCATGCGCGTCCAGGTGCGCGGGGCGGGCCGGGTCGGTGCGGCTATCGCCGCCACGCTCTCGGCCTCCGGGGTGGGCCGGGTGGATGTGCTGGACAGTGGGCTCACCCAGGCATGGGACGTGGCGCCTGGCGGGCTGCCCGCGGAATCGGTGGGTGAGCGCAGGGACGTGGCCGCCCGGCTGCTGGTGCGACGCTCGGCTCCGGGCAGATCCGGCAGAGCGGCGGGGGCCGATCCGGGTGGGGCGGAGGCGGGGGCCGTCGACGACATGCCGGGTGGGCGAGCGGCGGAGAAGTCCGAGCGGGCCGACGCGCGGGCGGCCCTGTCGAGCGGTGGCGGGGCGGGGCTGTCGCTGGTGATCGTCGCCCCACGGGACGGGCTCGCGGCCTACGCCCCGGATCCGGCGTCCGCCGAGCGCTGGATCGCCACCGGGACTCCTCATCTTTACGCGGGAGTTGTGGAGGCCACGGGGGTGGTGGGCCCGCTGGTCCTACCGGGCGGCACGGCGTGCGCGGGCTGTCTGACCGAGGAGCGCACCGGCCGGGATCCCGGGTGGCCCCTGATGCTGGCGCAGTGGCGGTCGGGACGCAGGGCGTCGGTCACACCGGCTTGTGACCTGGGGCTCGCCACCACCGTGGCCGGTCTCGCCGCCGCCCACGCGCTGTCCTTCCTGGACGGGGAACTGCCGGCGAGCACCGGTGCGCGCTGGGAGACCACGCTGCCCCTGCTCGACTGGCGTTCGGAGCGGATCGCGCCCCATCCCGTCTGCCCCTGCGGGGCCGCCGGAGAACTGAAGGGAGAGGGCATGGCTGTGACCGGCGCCCCGCACGACACAATGGTGGGGTAACCGCCGTACGCGGCTCGGCTGTCTGGGATTTGGAGGGGCGCATGTCTGATCTTCCCCGGAAGGCGGTCACCCGAACTGCCAAGTTGGCCGCGCTGCCACTGGGCTTCGCCGGTCGTGCCACGTGGGGTCTGGGCAAGCGGATCGGCGGCAAGTCCGCGGAGATCGTGGGCCGGGAGCTCCAGCAGCGCACGGCGGACCAGCTGTTCAAGGTGCTCGGCGAGCTCAAGGGCGGTGCCATGAAGTTCGGGCAGGCACTGTCCGTCTTCGAGTCGGCGCTGCCCGAGGAGGTGGCGGGGCCCTATCGGGCGGCGCTCACCAAGCTCCAGGAGGCGGCCCCTCCGATGCCGACCAGCACGGTGCACAAGGTGCTGGCGGAGCGGCTCGGTAAGGAGTGGCGTGAGCTGTTCCTGGAGTTCGAGGAGAAGCCGTCGGCCGCCGCGTCGATCGGCCAGGTGCACCGGGCGGTGTGGCACGACGGGCGGGATGTGGCCGTCAAGGTCCAGTACCCGGGCGCCGGGGAGGCGCTGCTGTCGGACCTGGCGCAGCTGAGCCGGTTCGCCCGGCTGCTGGGTCTGCTGATCCCGGGCATGGATGTCAAGCCCCTGATCACCGAGTTGCGCGACCGGGTGTCGGAGGAGCTGGACTACGAGCTGGAGGCGCGGGCCCAGCGGGAGCACGCGGCGGAGTTCGCGGACGATCCCGACGTGGTCGTGCCCGACGTGGTGCACCAGTGCGACCAGGTGCTGGTCACGGAGTGGATCGACGGCATCCCGATGGCAGACGTGATCACCGACGGCACCGAGGAGCAGCGCGACCGCGCGGGTCAGCTGCTGGCGCGCTTCCTCTTCTCGGGCCCGGCCCGTACGGGACTGCTGCACGCGGACCCGCATCCGGGCAACTTCCGGCTGCTGCCGCCCGCCGGTGCCGGGGAGGACGGCATGGAGGCCGAGGGTGAACTGCGGCTCGGTGTGCTCGACTTCGGCACCGTGGACCGGCTGCCGGGCGGGCTGCCCGAGACGATCGGGAAGTCGTTGCGGCTGACGCTGGAGGGCGACGCCGAGACGGTGTACGAACTCCTGCGCACGGAGGGGTTCGTCAAGGAGTCGATCGATCTCGACCCGGACGCGGTGCTGGAGTATCTGGTGCCGATCATCGAGCCGGCGGAGGCGGAGGAGTTCACCTTCAGCCGGGGCTGGATGCGCGCCCAGGCGGCTCGGATCGCCGATCCGCGGTCCCCGGCGCACCAGTTGGGGAAGCAGTTGAATCTGCCGCCCGCCTATCTGCTGATCCATCGCGTCACGCTGAGCACGATCGGAGTGCTGTGCCAGCTGAACGCCACGGTGCGGCTGCGCGAGGAGCTGGAGGAGTGGCTGCCGGGCTTCCTGCCGGACGACGAGTTCGCGTACGAGGGGGAGACCGGGGTCGAGGAGGAGACCGGGGCCGAGGTCGAGGCGGGCGCCTAGAGGGTGTCCGACGGGGCCGGAATGTCCGGCCGAGCTTTCGGATGTCGCTATGTCGCTGGGCTCGTGTCCCGGCAACGCGCCGCGGGGGCCGGTCCTTGAGGACCGGCCCCCGCGGCTGAGGCACTTGGAGCTCGTGGCGTTGTCGCGCCCGGCCGGTGGTGGTCAGTTCATGACCGCCATGGCCAACGCGCGGCGGGCACGCATCGACACGCGCTCGGCGCGGCGCTGCATCCGCCGAGCGGCGACCAGGCGCACGGCCTGGCGTTCCGCGTCGACTTCACGCAGGCGCTCGGCCATATGCGCACGAGCCATGGCTTCTGGGATGAGTTGCATCTCGCGGGTCCTGTTCTGACGCGAGTCGCTCGCGCCGGTGGTACTGACAGCTGAAATGGCGGAGCCGGACGGCTCTCGCAGGGAAGAGGTCATTGGGGCCTGCTTCTTGGGATCGTGCGTGAAAGGGCGGTCGATGGTGCCGGTGGCGTTCATGCCGCGACCGGGTTCTTGCGCGGACGGCCACGCGGCCGCTTGCGGGCAACGACCACACCCTGGATGAACAGCTCGCCGCCCCAGACACCCCACGGCTCACGCCGCTCCTTGGCGCCGGCGAGGCAGGCCTCCATCAGCGGGCAGGTGCGGCAGAGCGACTTGGCGTACTCGACGTCGGCCGGGGACTCCGCGAAGAAGACCTCCGGGTCGTAGGCACGGCAGGGAACGGGTACGCCGAGGTTCTCGATGGCGTCGTCGAGCGCGGTGAGCGCGGTGAGCGGGGTCAAGGTGGAGTCCTCCGTGGCGCGGGGCGAGGTGATCGTTTCGGAAGGCGGTACGGACGGGGCGTGCGCTTCGAGTTGCACGGTGGTGTCTTCCTCGTCTGGTCGGTCCGGCCTGTTGGCCGGGTGTCGGCTGGTACCGGGTGGTGGCTTCTCCCGAGGCCCCTTCGCTCCGTCCGTCCCGTTCGGGACAAACAGAAGGGCCGCGGATCCCGGGTGGGGTTCCGCGGCCCTGAAGGCGCCGGCCTGATCATGAATCAGGCTGGATCACTCCAGGGTTCAGGCCCACGGATGGCCCACATCGTGTGGTGCTGCTTCGTCTGCTTCATCGATTCGGCACCGACTGCCGCGAACTCATAGGCCTTGGCCTGTGCCGCTGCTGCTACTTCTGCTGCCAGTGCCTTACTCGGTCGCTCATTGCCGCCCGTGACAGGAAGAGTCACGGGGTTGACCCGGCCGGCGCTGGCGCCGGACAGACCGGTGGCGATGAACGAAGATCCATCAGTGGCGAGCAGGCCGGGACGCAGAACGTCGAGAGAGCAGACGGAGACGACCGAGAGATCGGTCATTTTGGCGGTGCTGACGAACTTGCTGGTGATGCTGATCACTGGAATCGCCTCCTCTCGGCGTATCGAAATCCGGATACCACTTCGGACAAGTAGAGCACGGGGACGGGGCTTCGGAGAAGCCCGCCGTTCCCGTGGTTAAGAACCTATGGTGATTCGCGGGGCGGGCGCAAACTATTTTCTCGACGAGTTTGTATCAGCTCTCCTCGTCCTCTCCAACAAGCTCCTCACCTGCGCAGATGGCGAGGACATCGGCTCCGAACCGCTCCAGCTTGCGGCCACCGACGCCGGAGATCCTGGACAGCTCTCCGTCGTCGCCCGGCACGGACTCGGCGATCGCCATCAGCGTCTTGTCGGTGAACACGCAGTACGCGGGCTGACCCAGCTCCTTCGCCTGGTCGGAGCGCCACTCGCGCAGCCGCTCGTACAGCGCCTCGTCCATGTCCGAGGGGCAGCCCTCGCAGCGCATCAGCTTCATCTCGCCCGCGTCCGTCAGCGTCGTGCCGCAGACGCGACACAGCACCGGGCCGCGCCGCTTGCGCCGGCCGCCGCGCTCGGCCGCGCTGCCAGCCGCCGCACCGGCGCCCCGCGTTCCCGGAGCCGCGGAACCCGGCCGCAGACCGCTCAGGAAACGGGTGGGGCGCCGGGAGGCCCGGCCGCCCGGGGCCCTGGAGAGCGCCCACGAGAGGGAGATGTGCAGCCGGGCGCGGGTGACTCCCACGTAGAGGAGCCTGCGCTCCTCCTCGACCTGCTCGTCGGTCTTGGCGTACGTGATCGGCATCATGCCCTCGGTCAGACCGACCAGGAACACGGCGTCCCACTCCAGGCCCTTGGCCGCGTGGAGCGAGGCGAGGGTGACTCCCTGGACCGTCGGGGCGTGCTGGGCGGCGGCGCGCTCGTCCAGCTCGGCGACCAGATCGCCGAGGGTCGCCGTCGGCTTGGCCCGTACGAAGTCCTCGGCGAGCCGCACGAGGGCGGCCAGCGACTCCCAGCGGTCACGGACGGCGCCGGAGCCGGTGGGGGGTTCGGTGGTCCAGCCCTTGGTGGAGAGCACGGCCCGCACCTGCGACGGCAGATCGACGACATCGTCCAGCAGGGAGTCGTTGCCGCCGAAGCGGGCCGCGCCGCGCAGGGCCGCGCCTGCCTCCCGTACCTCCTGGCGCTCGAAGAACCGCTCGGCGCCACGGAGTTGGTAAGGCACCCCGGCATCGGCGAGAGCCTGTTCGTAGACCTCCGACTGGGCGTTGATCCGGTACAGCACGGCGATCTCGCCGGCCGGGACGCCCGCCGCGACGAGGTCGCGGATACGGCGCGCGGTGCCCTCGGCCTCGGCCGGCTCGTCCGCGTACTCCGTGTAGACGGGCTCGGGGCCCGCGTCGCGCTGCGAGATCAGTTCCAGCCGGTGCTCGGCGGCGCGGCCGCTGGCCTGATTCAGCAGGCCGTTGGCCAGGTGCACGACCTGGGGGGTGGAGCGGTAGTCACGGACCAGCTTCACCATCGTCGCGCTCGGGTGACGTGTGCGGAAGTTCAGCAGATGGTCCGGGGTGGCGCCGGTGAACGAGTAGATGGTCTGGCTGGCGTCGCCCACGACACAGAGATTCTCCCGGTCGCCCATCCACAGTTCGAGGAGCCGCTGCTGGAGCGGGCTGACGTCCTGGTACTCGTCCACCACGAAGTGCTGGTACTGGCTGCGGATCTGGTCGGCGATGTCGTGCCGGTCCTGGAGGATGCCGACGGTGAGGAGCAGGACGTCCTCGAAGTCGATCACCGACCTGTCTCGTTTCAGCTGTTCGTACATCGCGTAGATCTGGCCGATTTCCGCCGGATCGCGCGGGGCGTCGCGGTGGGACTTGGCGACGGCGGCCGGATAGTCGGCGGGCACGGTCTGGGTGACCTTGGCCCACTCGATCTCGCTGGTGACATCCCTCAACTCGTTGCGGTCGAGCCGGATCCGGCAGCGGGCCGCCGACTCCGCGACGAGCTGGACCTTGCGCTCCAGCAGACGGGGCAGCTCGCCGCCGACCACCTTGGGCCAGAAGTACTGGAGCTGGCGCAGCGCCGCCGAGTGGAACGTGCGCGCCTGGACGCCGCCGGAGCCGAGCTGGCGCAGCCGTCCGCGCATCTCCCCCGCCGCGCGGTTGGTGAAGGTGACGGCGAGGACGCTGGCGGGCTGGAGGATCCCGGCCCGCACGCCGTACGCGATCCGGTGGGTGATCGCGCGCGTCTTGCCCGTGCCGGCACCGGCCAGCACGCACACCGGACCGTGCAGCGCCGTCGCGACCTCGCGCTGCTCGGGGTCGAGCCCGTCGAGCACCGCGTCGGCGTCGCGAGGCGGTGCCACGATCTGGCTGCCGTCGGAATCCTGCGGGAAGAGTGAGGAGTGCGTTGCTGCTGTCACCCCGCCATGCTGCCAGGTCCCGTGAGGCTGGTGTCGCACTTGTCCACAGGGGAGGCACGTCGGTCGTACAAGTACGGGAATGGTGACCAGGTCACGTACGTTCACCTCACAGCGAAGACATTTCGAGCCTGCCAGAGGAGCGCGAGAGACATGCCGGGGACCGTGACGATGTACAGCACCACATGGTGCGGATACTGCCGTCGGCTCAAGGGCCAGATGGACCGCGAAGGCATCGCGTACACCGAGATCAACATCGAGCACGACCCGGATTCGGCGGCATTCGTCGAGAAGGCGAACGGCGGCAACCAGACGGTGCCGACCTTGCTCTTCACGGACGGTTCGACGCTGACGAACCCGTCCCTCGCGCAGGTCAAGCAGAAGGTCGGCGCCTGAGCCCACGGGCCGGGCACGACATCGCAGGAGCCCCCGCCGGTCGGCGGGGGCTCCTGCGCGTTCCGGTCAGTCGAGCGGCTTCGGCAGCGGCTTTCCGTACCAGAGCTCCGTCAGTCGCGCCGCGATCGAGATGCCCGACGGCGCCAGGACCTCGCCCGACTCGATCGCCACCCGCAGGTCGTCGCGGGAGAACCAGCGCGCCTCCTGGATCTCGTCGCCGTCCACGGTGATCTCGGAGGACGTGGCGCGGGCCATGAAGCCCAGCATCAGGCTGGAGGGGAACGGCCAGGGCTGGCTCGCGACGTACTCGACGTCGCCGACCGTGATGCCCGCCTCCTCGAACACCTCGCGCGCCACTGACTGTTCGATCGACTCCCCCGGCTCCACGAAGCCCGCCAGCGTCGAGAACCGCCCCTCCGGCCAGTGCACCTGGCGGCCGAGGAGCGCGCGGTCCTGTTCGTCGGTGACGAGCATGATCACGGCGGGGTCGGTACGCGGGTAGTGCTCGGCGCCGCACGCCGGGCAGCGGCGGATGTGGCCGGCCGCCGCGATCACCGTGCGCTCGCCGCAGCGTGAGCAGAAGCGGTGCAGCCGCTGCCAGTTCTCCAGCGCCACGGCGTGGACCATCAGGCCCGCGTCGCGGGGGGACAGCAGCAGCCCCGCCTCACGCAGTCCCGCGGGGCGCGCCGACTGGTCCATGCGGCCCGGCAGCGAGTCCTTCTGGAGAGCGAAGTAGCTGACTCCGCCCTCGTCCGTACCGAGGAAGTAGCGGTGGGTCTCGGTGAGGGGCGCTTCGAAGGACGGGGTCATGACGAGTTCGGTGCGGCCGTCCGGGGTGTCGTCTATCAGCACCTGACCGGCGGAGACGACGAAGACCCGCGTCGTCGGGTGGCTCCAGGCCGCGGCCAGCCACGCCTCGTCGAGGCGATGGTGTGCGGCCCGGTCGATGCCGCTGTGGGAGGCGAGGACGATCGGCCGGTCTGCGGCGGAGTCTCCGCCGCTGGTGGTGGTACTCACTGGTACTTCCAACTCCCCCGGATGGGATGGGTGTCTGTTCAGCGGAGAGCGGCGGCGAGATCGCTCCAGAGGTAGGCGGTCGTCTCCACGCCCTTCAGCAGAAGGTCGATCTCGACCTTCTCGTCGGGCGCGTGCCAGCCGTCGGACGGTACGGAGATGCCCAGGAACAGGACGGGTGCGCCGAGCACGTCCTGGAGGTCGGCGGCCGGTCCCGAGCCGCCTTCGCGGGTGAAGCGGATCTTCTGGTCGAAGGCGCGGCCCATGGCGCGTGCGACCGACTGGAGCGCGGGATGGTCCAGCGGGGTCAGACAGGGGCGGGTGCCCGCGGCGAAGGTGGTCTTGTGGCGGATGCCGGCCGGGATCCCGCTGTCGATCCAGTCACCGACGGCCCGCTCGATCCGGTCCGGATCCTGACCCGCGACCAGCCGGAACGAGAGCTTCAGCCGGGCGGACGACGGGATGATCGTCTTACCGCCGGGGCCCTGGTAGCCGCCGCCGATGCCGTTGACCTCGGCGGTGGGGCGGGCCCAGACGCGCTCCAGGGTGGAGTAGCCCGCCTCGCCGAGCGTGCCGTGCGACTTGGCCGCGCGCAGCCACGTGTCCTCGTCGAAGGGCAGCTCGGCGATGAGTGCGCGCTCGGTGTCGGTGAGCGGCGTGATGCCGTCGTAGAAGCCGGGCACGGTGACCCGCTCGTGCTCGTCGTGCAGCGCCGCCACGAGCCGGGCGGCGACGGTGGCCGGGTTGGGTACGGCGCCGCCGAAGGAGCCGGAGTGGATGTCCTGGTCGGGGCCGTACAGCTCGATCTCGCACTCCGCGAGGCCGCGCATCCCGGTGCAGACGGTGGGGGTGTCCTCGGACCACATGCCGGTGTCGGAGACGATCACGGCGTCGGCGGCGAGGCGGGCCGCCCGCTGTTCGACGAGTGCGCGGAAATGCGGCGAGCCGGACTCCTCCTCGCCCTCGACGAGCAGCTTCAGATGCACGGCGGGGGTGGTGCGGCCGGTGGCGGCGAGATGGGCGCGGACGCCGAGTGTGTGGAAGAACACCTGTCCCTTGTCGTCGGCGGCGCCGCGCGCGTACAGCCGGCCGTCCCGGACGACCGGTTCGAAGGGGTCGGTGTGCCAGCCGTCCTCGCGGGCCGCGGGCTGTACGTCGTGGTGGCCGTAGACCAGGACGACCGGGGCCTGGGGGTCGTCGGACGGCCATTCCGCGAAGACGGCGGGGGCGCCCGGGGTGTCCCAGATCTCCGCGACGGGGAAGCCGGTCTCGCGAAGTTTCGCCGCGAGCCAGTCGGCGCTGCGCCGTACGTCCGCGTCGTGGTCGGGCTGCGCCGAGACGGACGGGATGCGCAGCCACTCGGCGAGGTCGTCGAGGAAGGCCGCACGGTGGGAGCGGATGTAGTCACGGGTGTGCGTACGGACGGCGCTGTCCGGGGTCTCGCTCATACATCGAGCCTATCCGGCTCCGGGGGTGCTCTCGTCTGCCGTTCGCCGTTCGAGATGCGGTTCTGGCGTGTGGTCGCCAGGGGTGGGGGCGGAGGTGTGGTCGGGGGCGGCCATGTGATCGGTGCCGTCGTCGCTGCCGTAGAGGAGGAGGCGTTCCAGTCCGGTGCGGCCGGGCAGTCCCTCGGGGCGTACGGACTCGCCGCTCCGTACATAGAGGAAGGTGGCCGTGACCTCGTCCGGGGGGATGCCGTGCTGCTCGGCCCAGGCCAGGCGGTAGACCGCGAGCTGGAGCGGGTCGGCAGTACGGCCGCGGCCTGTCTTCCAGTCGACGATCTCGTACGTGACGGTGTCCGTCAGCGGGTCGACGTCGCGGTACACCGCGTCGATACGGCCCCGGATCACCCGGCCGGCGAGGGTGAGCTGGAACGGCGCCTCCACGCGGTAGGGCGTGCGCCGGGCGTACGGGGTGCGGTCGAAGGCGTCCTTGAGGGCCGCCAGATCGCGTTCGTCGGCGATCTCCGGCTCGTC
>NZ_JARJHW010000220.1:0-11379 GCF_040560175.1 Streptomyces panacea | reverse complement strand
CGCGAGCGCCGTGGTCGGGTGGGCGGATGGAGAACTCGCGCGGGAGCGGCACGCCCGGCGTGCTGCCCCCTGAGGTCTGGCGGGTGGGTGCCTGGTGTGCCGTCCTGCTGCTCGTCGCCGGGGTCGTCGCCGTCGGCGTGTGGATCGTCGTCACCTTCAAGACCGCCGTCACCCCCGTCCTGCTCGCCATCCTCGGGACCGCGCTGCTCGGCCCGCTCCACCGGCGACTCGTCGTCATAAGGATGCCGAAGTCCCTCGCCGCCGGGCTGACCTGCCTGGCCGTGGTCGCGGTCGTCGGCGGCGCCGGATACATCGTCGTCAGCGCGCTCATCGAGACCGGCGACCAGATCGTCGACTCGCTCAAGCAGGCCGGGCGGGATCTCAGCAAGCACCTCGGGGCCGCGGGGACGTCGCTGGACGATGTCGCGACGAACGCGAAGAGCTTGCTCAACAAGTTCGGCGGCACCGCCGCCTCCGGTGTGATCACCGGGCTCAGCGTCGTCGGCGAGCTGATCGCCACCGCCGTTCTCGCGCTGCTGCTGATCTTCTTCTTCCTCAAGGACTCCGACCGGGTCGCCGGCGCGCTGCGCTCCGTCGCCCCGCCCCGCACCGGCGACATCGTCGAGGCGATGGCGCGGCGCGCGTTCGGGGCGGTCGAGGGTTTCATGCGGGGGACGACCTTCATCGCGCTCATCGACGCGATCTGCATCACCGTCGGCCTGCTCGTCCTGCGCGTGCCGGGCGCCGTCGGGCTCGGGGCGCTGGTGTTCGTGGCGGCGTACATCCCGTACCTCGGCGCGTTCCTGTCCGGCACCGTCGCCGTGCTCGTCGCGCTCGCCGACCGGGGAGTGGTGATCGCGCTCTGGGCGCTCGGGGTCGTACTCGCCGTGCAGGTGCTCGAAGGACACGTACTCCAGCCGATGATCCAGAGCCGTACGGTCCAGATGCATCCGGCGGTCGTCATGCTGGCGATCACGGCGGGGGCGAGCGTGGCGGGGATCCTGGGGATGCTGCTGGCGGTGCCGCTGACGGCGGCGGCGTTCGGGGTGATCGCGGAGATCCGGGAGCGGTACGAGGCGGGGGCCCCGGAGCCGGGGCCGGAGGCCGGGAAGCCGTGACCCGGGCGCCGGGCACGGCCCCGTATCAGCCCGCCGCGCCCTTCTCGTAGATCTCGAACCAGATCGACTTCCCCTCCCCCCGCGGATCCACCCCCCACGCGTCCGCCAGCATCTCCATCAGCACCAGCCCCCGCCCGCTCGACGCCAGCTCCCCCGGCCGTCGCCTGTGCGGCATCTCGTCGCTCGCGTCCGCGACCTCCACCCGTAGCCGGCGCCTGCCCCGCTCCCCCGCCGCCTCCGCGATCAGCACCGCGTCGCCGTCCGTGTGGACGAGCACGTTCGTGGCCATCTCCGAGAGCATCAGCACCGCCGAGTCGACCTGCTCCTCGTCCGCCCAGTCGTGCAGCAGGTCCTTCAACTGCTGCCGCGCGTCCGAGACCTGCTCGGGTTCGGCCTGGGCGATCGTCAGGACCGTACGGCGCGGCGGCCGCCGTGCGGGTGAGCTGTCCCGCGAGAGGAGCAGCAGCGCGATGTCGTCCTCGCGGCGGTCGGCGAGCGGGCCCGTCGTGTAGTGCGAGCCCGGGCCGTGGACCGCCCCGATCAGCGCGTCGGCGAGCTTCTCCAGCGACACCTCCGTGGTCTCCTCCAGCACGGGCCGCAGCCGCGTCCAGCCGCTGAGCATGTCGTGGCCGCCGGTCTCGATCAGCCCGTCGGTGCAGAGCATCAGGGTGTCGCCCGGCTCCAGGGTCACCCGGGTCGTCGGATAGTTCGAGTCCGCCTCGATGCCCAGCGGCAGCCCGCCCGCCGTCTGCCGGATGAGCGCCGTGCCGTCCGCCGAGCGGATCACCGGATCAGGGTGCCCGGCCCGTGCGATGTCGAGCGTGCCGGACTCCGGGTCGACCTCCATGTACAGGCAGGTCGCGAAGCGCGGCACCGTGTACTCGGAGTCCTCGCCCGCGTCGCTCTGGTCGGGGTGCGTGGGTCCCTGGGCGGTCGAGAACTCGTACATGCCGTGCAGGAAGCGCGAGGCGCGGGACAGCACGGCGTCGGGCCGGTGCCCCTCGGCGGCGTACGCGCGCAGGGCGATCCGCAGCTGTCCCATCAGCCCGGCCGCCCGTACGTCGTGCCCCTGGACGTCCCCGATGACCAGCGCCACCTTGCCGCCGCCGGGCAGCGGGATGATGTCGTACCAGTCGCCGCCCACCTGGAGCCCGCCGCCCGTCGGCACATAACGCGCGGCGACGGTCATCCCCGGGATGTCCGGCCCCAGCGTCGGCATCATCGAGCGCTGGAGCCCCAGCGACAGCTCGCGCTCCGTCTCGGTGACCTCGGCGCGCGCCAGTGCCTGCGCGAGCATCCTGGCGACCGTCGTCAGTACGGAGCGCTCGTCCGGAGTGAAGGTCACCGGGTTCTTGAAGGCGGCCATCCAGGCGCCCATCGTGCGGCCGGCGACGATCAGCGGCACATAGGCCCAGGACTGCCGGCCGAAGCCCTTCACCAGCGACCAGGTGGTGGGGTAGCGGTCGCGGTACTCCTTCGGCGTCGCCAGATAGATGGCCCGGCCGGTCCGTACGACCTCGGCCGCCGGGTAGTCCGTGTTCACGGACATGTCGGTGAAGGGGCCCTCCGCGCCGTCCGGGTTCCCGTGGTGCCCGATGATCGTCAGCCGCTCGCCGTCGACGCCGAAGACGGCGAGCCCGTCGGGGGAGAAGCCCGGCATCGACAGCGACGCCGCGACCCGCAGCACCTCGGCGGTGGAGCGCGCCTCGGCGAGCGCGCGGCCCGCGTCGAGCAGGAACGCCTCGCGTGAGCGCCGCCAGTCGCCGGCGACGGGGCTCCGGCCGGTCAGCGCGCCCCGCTGCGGTTCGACGATCTCCTGGAGGGTGCCGATCAGCTCGTAGTCCTCGCCGTACTCCCGGTGTGTGACCAGCGGCTTCGAGCGGGACCTGATGGTACGGATCACCCGCCCCTCCGCGTCCACGACCCGCACATGGGCCTCGGCGAGCGTCCCCTCGGCGACGGCGAGGCGCACGATGCCGTAGGTCTCGTTCCAGTCGACCGGGTGCAGGCGCGCGCGAGTGGCCGCCTCGCTGAGGACCGTGGGCTCGGCGGGCAGCCCGAGCAGCCGCGCCCCCTCCGCGTCGAGGGTGACGATCCCGGCCGCGTTGTCCCAGCGCCACAGACCGGTCGCGATCGCGGCCAGTACGTCCTCGGTGCGCATTGCACCACTTTAGACCGGTACGGCCGGTGAATGCGGTGTCAAGCAGGCGTGCGGGTGGCCGGGCGCCGGGGCGGGCACGGACCGGCCGCCGGACCGGCGCCGGCAGGCCTCCGGCAGGCCCTCCGGCAGGCCCCGCGCGGGCCCCGGAAAGCGGACCCCGTAAACGCGGGGGAAGGGGCCTTGGCCCTGCCGGTAACCTGGTGCGGCCAGGCCCACCCGCCAAAAGCTAAGACTGGATGAACGACGATGCATCGGTACAGGTCCCACACCTGCGGCGAGCTCCGCGCCTCTGACGTCTCCACCGACGTCCGGCTGAGCGGCTGGCTGCACAATCGTCGAGACCTGGGCGGCATCCTCTTCATCGATCTCCGCGACCACTACGGTCTCGTCCAGCTCGTCGCCCGCCCCGGCACCCCCGCCAACGAGGAGCTGTCCAAGCTCACCAAGGAGACCGTCGTCCGTATCGACGGCAAGGTCTCCGCCCGTGGCGCGGACAACGTGAACCCGGAGCTGCCGACCGGCGAGATCGAGATCGAGGTCACCGAGGTCGAGATCCTGGGCGCCGCGGGTCCGCTGCCGTTCACGATCAACACCGAGGACGGCGTCAACGAGGAGCGGCGGCTCGAATACCGCTTCCTCGACCTGCGCCGCGAGCGCATGCACCGCAACATCCTGCTGCGTACGGCCGTCATCTCCGCCATCCGGCACAAGATGACCGCGCTGGGCTTCAACGAGATGGCGACCCCGATCCTCACGGCGACGTCCCCCGAGGGCGCCCGCGACTTCGTGGTCCCCTCCCGGCTGAACCCGGGCAGGTTCTACGCGCTGCCGCAGGCCCCGCAGCAGTTCAAGCAGCTGCTGATGATCTCCGGCTTCGACCGCTACTTCCAGATCGCGCCCTGCTTCCGCGACGAGGACGCCCGCGCCGACCGCTCGCCCGGCGAGTTCTACCAGCTCGACGTGGAGATGTCCTTCGTCGAGCAGGAGGACGTCTTCCGGCCGATCGAGAAGCTGATGACGGAGCTGTTCACCGAGTTCGGCGAAGGGCGCGAGGTCACCTCCCCCTTCCCGCGGATTCCGTTCCGCGAGTCGATGCTCAAGTACGGCAACGACAAGCCGGACCTGCGGGCCAAGCTGGAACTGGTCGACATCTCGGACGTCTTCGAGGGCTCGGAGTTCAAGGCGTTCGCGGGCAAGCACGTGCGCGCGCTCCCGGTGCCGGACACGGCCGGCCAGTCGCGGAAGTTCTTCGACGGCCTCGGCGACTACGCGGTCGAACAGGGCGCCAAGGGCCTGGCCTGGGTGCGGGTCGGCGA
This sequence comes from Streptomyces panacea, assembly GCF_040560175.1. Lineage (NCBI taxonomy): Bacteria > Bacillati > Actinomycetota > Actinomycetes > Kitasatosporales > Streptomycetaceae > Streptomyces > Streptomyces panacea. The sequence continues at coordinate 6,784 of NZ_JARJHW010000220.1, read as the reverse complement.
GGACGGCGCGCTGGCGGGTCCGATCGCCAAGTTCCTCACCGAGGACAACGTCAAGGTCCTCACCGAGCGCCTGTCGCTCGTGCCCGGCCACGCGATCTTCTTCGGCGCGGGCGAGTTCGACGAGGTCTCGAAGATCATGAGCGCGGTCCGTGTCGAGGCGGCCAAGCGGGCGGGTCACTTCGAGGAGGGCGTGTTCCGGTTCTGCTGGATCGTGGACTTCCCGATGTACGAGAAGGACGAGGAGACCGGCAAGATCGACTTCTCGCACAACCCGTTCTCCATGCCCCAGGGCGGTCTTGAGGACCTGGAGACGAAGGACCCGCTGGACATCCTGGCGTGGCAGTACGACATCGTCTGCAACGGCATCGAGCTGTCGTCGGGCGCGATCAGGAACCACGAGCCGGAGCTGATGCTCAAGGCGTTCGAGATCGCGGGCTACGACCGCGAGACCGTCGAGCACGAGTTCGCGGGCATGCTGCGCGCCTTCCGTCTCGGCGCCCCGCCGCACGGCGGCATCGCGCCGGGCGTCGACCGCATCGTGATGCTGCTCGCGGACGAGCCCAACATCCGCGAGACGATCGCCTTCCCGCTCAACGGCAACGCGCAGGACCTGATGATGGGCGCGCCCACGGAGCTGGACGAGACCCGACTGCGCGAGCTGAACATCCAGCTCCGCAAGCCGGTCGCGAAGTAGTCGCCGCGTAGCCGCTGCCGCCACTGTTCAAGGGCCCGGAACCGTACGGTTCCGGGCCCTTTGCGTGGCGTCTTCCCGCCATGGGGCAACCTGATGGCGATCCCGGCGCGTTGACCGGTCGTGGAAGACCGAACGGATGGGCGAGGGCGACGAGACGATGAACCCGGGCGGCAGGGATCCCGAGCGCGGTCCCGACCGGGATGCCGAGCGTGGTCCCGAGCGCGGTTGCGACCGGGATGGCGACCGGGATGCCGACGGCGACGGCGACTTCGAGGCGTTCGTCGCCGCCCGTGGACCGCGACTGCTGCGGGTGGCCTGGCTGTTGACGGGCGACGCGCACCTCGCCGAGGACCTGCTCCAGACGACTCTCGCCAAGGTGTGGCCCAAGTGGCACCGGATTTCGGGGGAGCGGCCGGAGGCGTACGTACGCAAGGCGCTGGTCCACACGCACGCCTCGTGGTGGCGCAGACGCTGGCGTGGCGAGGTGCCGCACGGCGAAGTCCCGGACGCGGCGGGCCCGTTCGACGCATACGAGAGCGTGGATCTGGAACAGTCGCTGGCCGCCGCGGTGCGGTCGCTGCCGGTCAGGCAGCGCGCGGTCGTCGTGCTGCGCTTCTTCGAGGACCTGAGCGTCGAGGACACGGCGGCGACACTCGGCTGCGCGCCCGGCACGGTCAAGAGCCAGTCGGCGAAGGCGCTGCTCGCGCTGCGGGCCGCGCTGCCGGTGCCGGTGGAGGAGGGAGGTGAGCGCGGTGTCCGGGGGAGATGAGGAGCAGGAGGAGCACGAGGAGCACGAGCTGCGGGTCCTGCTGGAGCGCGCCGTGCCCCGGCTGCCCGCTCCCGATGGGCGGCTGCGTCGCGTACGGGCTCGGGCCGCCCGTGGCCGTCGGCGCCGCCGTGTCGCCGGGACCGCGGCGGCGGCGGTGACCGGTCTCGTCGTGGTCGGCACACTCCTGCCCGGCTTCCTGCGCGGCGGCCCCGGCGAGGGCGCCCCGCCGGCGAGCCCGGCCCCGACCGACACGGCGACCGACACGTCGGGCGGCCGTGCCGTCCGCTTCCCCGACCTGGGCGATCTCACCCTGCGGCTGCCGTCGGGCTGGCAGGCACTCGCCGTGCCCGGCGACCCGGCGGGCGGAGTCCCGCCCCGTGGCTTCGTCGTCGGCCAGCGGGTGCCGACCATCGCTTCGACCTGCGCGAGGGAGCCCCGCGGCTGCGCCCCGTTCCGCAAGCTGCGGCCCGGGGGCGTACTGGTCTCGCTGGACCTGAAGAAGTTCGGCGGGCTCCACACGAAGACGCAGGACCCGCCCGCGCTGTACGCGCTGGACGAGCCTTCACCGATCTGCCACAAGCTCCTGGGCACCCAGGAGTACGGCGCCCTGTTGCCCGGTCCCGAGCCCGGCGCCGACGCGGGCATCCAGGTGAGTGTCTGTCTCGCCGGGGCGGGCACCGGTTCCCCGATCCCCGACGACGTACGCGACATGATCGCCGGTGCGGACTACCCCGAGTTCGGGGCGGGCCTCCAGCCCAGCACGGCTCCGCCGGCCCATGCGAACTGAAAGGTCATACATGTCTCACCTCGCACGGCCGCACGCAGTGGCCGCCCTCCTGCTCGCCGCCGGTCTGCTGCTCAGCGGCTGCGCGCTCGGGTCCGGGGGAGGATCGTCCGTCCCGTCGGTGGACGACAAGGCCGCGACCGGCGCCGGGAGCGGTGACGGAAGTGACGGGGGCGATGACGCGCGCGGCGGTCTGGGCCGGGCCGTGCCGGACTCCCGGACCGAGGGGCAGACCGTACGCCCGAGGGAGATCCCGTCGCTCGGCCCGAAGACCCGCTCGCAGATCCCCGAGGACAGCCGCCAGGCCGTCGTGGTCACCGGCGACGCCCCGGACTCCAACCGGGCCACCCTGGTCATCTACGAGCGCGACCCCGTCGAGGGCTGGCGGTCCGTCTCCGACCCGTGGCCGGCGCGCAACGCCCTGAAGGGCTGGACCGACGACCACCGGCAGGGCGATCTCCGCAGCCCGATCGGTGTCTTCGGCCTGACGGACGCGGGCGGCCGACTGTCCGACCCGGGGACGAAGCTCCCGTACGACCAGGGCCCGGCCTTCACGCTCAGCGGCGTCGGCTTCGAGGGCGAGCAGCTGGCCGGGTCGTTCGACCACGTGGTGGCCATCAACTACAACCGCGCGCCGGGCACCACCCCGCTGGACTGGACGCGCCCGCTGGGCGCGGAGAAGGGCGGCGGCATCTGGATCCACGTGGGCCACGGCGGTCCGACGCAGGGCTGTGTCTCGCTGCCGCCGGGCAGGATGAAGGAGCTGCTGCGGTGGCTGGACCCGGGGAAGGTCCCCCAGGTGGTGATGGGGGACGTGTCGGCGCTGGGGCGGTAGGTCGTGTCTTGACAGTAGCGCCGTCCGCCCGCGGGCCAGGCGGGACTTTGAAGACACGACCTAGGTGTATTGACCCGCAGGGTTGTTCACGCGGCTGATCGGGGGCTGGCCTGCGAGTGCGGTGTGGCTGCGGTGGTGGTTGTAGGTGTGGAGTTGGAAGGGGACGCTGAAGGCGCGGGCCACGACGGCCCCTTCCTCGTCGGTGCCGACGAGGACGTACTCGGGCAGTTCGGCGACGATCCGGCCGATGTTCGCCCGGCCCACCGGGTCGTGGAGCATGAAGGCGGGCCAGGTGTCGAGCATCCGCCACATCGGACCGACGAGTTCGGGACGTTCGGCGAGGGTGGTGACGGTCAGTTCCGTACGGGCACGTTAACGGCCCGCGGCCCGGCGCCCCACTGATTTGGTACGGCCTCCGGGACGGGGAGGTCGTCGGCCCGGGAAGGGGGCGGGCCAGATCGGAGACCGGGCCCGCACCCGCCCGCTGTCACGCCGCGACACGGATATCGCAACTGCTCAGGGCGTCGGTCAGAGCGCCGGGTAGGCGTTCCTCATGAGCTCCTGGAACTGGGCCGGGAACCAGTGGCCTGAGAGCGGCGCGTCCGGCAGGGCGCCGGACAGGTTGTTCCCGTTGCGGGGGTTACCGGTGTACGTCGGGTCGCACATCCGGTCGAAGCCCTTGCCCTCGTCGTTCGGGATCACCTTGCTGGCGCCGTCCGACTCACCCGGGGGCTTGACCCAGACGTACGCGTCGATACCGGGTGCCGGGGCCGCCTGGGGCCGTGTGCCGAGACCGGCGCCCTTCTGGTTGCACCAGTTGCCGAGGTGGATCCGGCGGTCGGTGCGGCCTCCGTTGACGTACGTGTCCGAGGTGGTCTTCGGGCCCGCGGCGGTCGGCCGGGCCGCGCCGCCCCAGCCGTTGCGGGAGGTGTCGATCAGCATGCCGACGTCCGGGGAGAAGCCTTCCTTCTGGGCCTCGGCGCGGAATGCCTGGGCGAACGACTGCTCGTCCACGTAGCGGTTCCAGTCGATCCACTTGGACTTTTCGCGGATCGGACCGTCGTTGGCGGTGTCGCCGATCTTGAAGAACGGCTCCGTGGTGGCGCCGTAGTTCGCGGTGTTGGCGATGAAGCCGTGCACGTTGGCCAGTGTGCTGCCCTCGGCCTTCGCGGCCTCGGCGATCTGCTTCGCGGAGGCGTTGAAGTTGTCGTCCCAGCCGATCCAGCCGTGGTGACCCGCGTCGATGTAGTTGTACGCGTTCGGGATCGCGCCCAGCTTGGCCAGCGCGTAGCCGACACCCTTGACGTAGTTTCCGTTCGCCTTCATCGTGTCGCAGTTCGGGACCGCGGTCGGGCGGGGCGAGACGTTGGTGACCAGGTTCGGCAGCGAGTCGATCTCGACGATGTTCACGATGCGCAGGTTGGCGTAGGCCGGCTTGGCCAGGATCGCCGCGATCGGGTCGATGTACTCGTTCTTGTACCGGGGGAGATCCGTCTGGCCGAGCTCGCCGTTCGAGGCGAGGGCGGAACAGTCACGGCCGGGCAAGTTGTAGATGACCAGCTGGATCGTCTGCGCGCCCTGGCTGACGGCCCTGTTGAGGTGGGCCTCCAGGCCCATTCCGCCGGCCACACCCTTGATCGCGGCGATGCGGTCGAGCCACACGGCGGTCGGCTGGTTGGAGATCCTGCTGCCGCCGGACTCGGCCGCGGCCTTCGCGGACCACAGCGGGTTCACGTACACCTTGGCACCCGCGTACGGGTTGTCCACGCGGGCGGCGGCCTTTGCGGACGCGGAGGCGGGGGTGGTGGTGAGCTGGGTGACCGCGCCGCCGGTGAGCAGCATCGCGCCGGCGGTGAGAGCGACCAGGCCGCGGCGGACTCGTCGTTGGGGTAAGGCGACTGAGGGGGTGGGGGGTGTCATGTGCGAACTACCTCCGGAGGATTTGGGTCTTCACCCCTAAGGGGGAAGACGTGTGATTTGCCCGGTTCAGTTGCACGTTCTTAACAATGGGAGCGCTCCCATCGTCAAGCCTTGACCGAGACCTGTCAATGCTTGGACGCGACGAGGCCATTTACTACTCCACCCCCACGCGCTACGTTGCAGATGGGAGCGCTCCCATAGCCCCGTCAACCCCCCACCATCCACGCCAGACCCTCTGTCAGGTCGATCGCCGGGCCCGAACGGTCGGCTCCCGCAGCATGGGGCGACGCCCGCGACAGGTCCCGGCCGATCGGTCGGTGCTCGAAAGAGAACCTTCACGAAGGAGACCACTCATGGCCATCAACTCGGTCCGTGCCCGGCGCACGCTGGCCCTAGCCGGGGCCGCGGGCGTTGTCGCCGCGGTGCTGTCCGTGCCGTCCCCGGCATCGGCGCACGGCGTCAGCATCATGCCCGGCTCGCGGACCAGCCTGTGCTACAAGGACCTGCTCCAGAACAGCTCGACCCAGATGCCGTCCAACCCCGCCTGCGCCGCCGCGGTCCGCCAGACCGGTACCACCCCGCTGTACAACTGGTTCGCCGTTCTGGACTCCAACGCCGGTGGCAGGGGCGCGGGTTACGTCCCGGACGGGAAGCTGTGCAGTGCGGGCGACCGCAGCCCGTACAACTTCTCAGCGTACAACGCGGTCCGCACCGACTGGCCGAAGACGCACCTGACCTCGGGTGCGAACATCCAGCTCAAGTACAGCAACTGGGCCGCCCATCCGGGCAAGTTCGAGGTGTACCTCACCAAGAGCGGGTGGAGCCCGGCCAAGGCCCTCGCGTGGGGCGACCTGGAGCACCTTCAGACGGTGACCAACCCGCCGCAGAACGGTGGTGTGGGCACGAACGAAGGCCACTACTACTGGAACCAACAGTTACCGCAACGGAGCGGTCAGCACATGCTCTTCGTCCAGTGGATCCGCTCCGACAGCCAGGAGAACTTCTTCTCCTGCTCCGACGTCGTCTTCGACGGCGGCAGCGGTCAGGTCACCGGTCTGGCGGGCGGCGAGCGGTCGGCCGCCGAGGTCGAGGCGCTCGGGGCGGACGTCGAGAACACCAAGGCCGACCCGATCCACGCCGCCGGACACACCGAACACGCCGCGGCCGGTGAGAAGCTGGCAGCCGCCAGCAACGAGTCGGCCGTCGCAGTGCCAGCGGTAGTGGCGGGCTTGGGGGCAGTCGTCTTCGCCAGTGGCGCGATGGTCTTCAACCGGAGCCGCCGGGCCAGGCAGCACGGCTGACGGCCGAGGACCCCGGCGCCGCCGCCGGGGTCCTCTCACCGTTCACGTCGTTCACGTCGCACCGCACTGCCGCAGCATCATCTGTTTGTCCGGGGCCGTCACCGGCAGGTCGTGGTGAGAGCGAAGGCCAGGGGCGGCAGTTGCCGTCGGACGCGAGGTGGATCTTCGTGGTCAGCCCGCCGCAGGAACGCCCGATGGCATGGTCGGTCGGCTCGTCGGCCGGGGCCCGAACTCGGCGGGCATGTCCATCCAGGGCGAACCGGTCCGGTACTTCCAGACGATCGGGTCGATCACCTGCCGATGATCACGCCACCGCCCACCCCGCCGAGGAGTCCGATCCGGCAACAGTGGCTCAATCCGCGCCCACTGGGTGTCAGTCAACGACACACATCAACCAACGATCAGATGATCCGAAAGAAACGGCCTTAGGGCCGACCCGGGTCCGCTGCCCGGAGCCGCCCGGTGGCCGGTTCGTCCTCGA